>JAEZJL010000418.1 GCA_023415815.1 Bacillota bacterium
CTCCAGGACCGCTCCCCCGTATACCTTCGTCAGCAGCCCGTCCTTCCCGAGACAGTCCAGATCCCTTCGTATGGTTTCTATAGAGACGCCGAACAGTTCAACCAGATTGCTTACCTTGACGTTCCTTTTCTCGTGCAGCATTTCCATAATTTTTTCGCGACGCTCCTGGGCAAGCACGTGCACACCACCTTTCCTATAAAAAATTACCAGAAAAATTATATCATCTTTCTATTATTCTTGAAAGGACACTGTCATTTATAATACATGGAACGGACGGATATTGATTTTAATTGTAAATTAATTCTTTATTATATATAATTTAGACAGAGCTTTCTCGTTTGAAAGGAGACCTGTCGTATGAGCACTCCCCGCAGAGCTTCTTCCGGATTCTTTACATTGCTGGTGCTTGCCGCTGTTGTCATAGGCATATTGTATTACCTTGGATACCTCTCCCCGGAAGAGGAAGGGCTTCCGGATACAAACAAGACCATCTTTTTTGAAGGCGCCTATCAAAGGGACAACGTCACCTACAAAGCCAAAGCGGCCTTTAACAACGACAAGACGATGAGCCTTTCAACCACAGACAATTCAAACGCCTGGTACGGCAGCTGGGAAATAGCGCTGGCAAATGATGAAATGGTAAAAGTAACAGCCAAATTGTCAACAGGAAACGAAATCGTCGTTTTTTACAAGAACCACGAATCAAGCATAAGCAGTTCAGGGCACTATATGATTAACGGCAGGTGGTATCAGTAAAACTGCTTTACTTTTTGCTCAGCACATAGTCCCTGTAAGCGGAAGGGGATAGGCCCACGTCTTTTTTGAAAACCGTGCTGAAGTGGCTCAGATTTGTAAAGCCCACGGTAAAGGGGATGTCGCTTACCTTGCTGTCCGGCAGGTTCAGAAGCTCCTTGGCCCTGTTTATCCGGACCTGCCGGATAAAGTCGTTCACGTACAGCCCGCTGATTTCCTTGAATATCCTTGTAAAATACGAAGGCGTATATCCGGCCATATCGGCGATCAATTCAACCGACAGGCTCATGTTATGGTAGTTTTTCTTTATGTATTCCTGCATTTTCTCAACAGTCTTGTAGTGCTTGTCGTTTTTTATCTGGTTTATCTGCTCGACGATCCGCTGGTATTCGTCAAAGATGGAGACCATCCATAGCTTCACCTGTTCAAGGGTCTGAAGCTCGGAAAGGATTTTGTTTATTTCGTCGAAATTGAAGCTGAGCTTGCTGCTGTCCTGCCCTGCGATCGGATTCATCGTCTTTACAAACGAGGTCAGAACTTGGAACAGGACGGAAATGACCTCTGAATAGTGGTAATTTCCAAGCAGCTCTATAAAGTCATAAAGGGTGTTGATATACACATTCCTCTTGTTTGCCTTTATTGATGCGATCAGCTTATCCTCGATTTCAAACGGGTAGCTCAGATTAGTGTTAAGCTTGCTGTCCAGAAGCTGTTTATATATTGTCCTGTCCGGTCCCAGCACAAACCTGTGTTTTGACATCTCTACGGCTTTTCTATACGCCTCGGGCCATTCCGCCATGCTGTCCGACAAGCCGCCTATGCCTGCCGTGAGCGTAATATGGAGGGTCTGCGAGGACATGCTTCTTACCCTGTCAATGGCGGATACCAGCTGGGTAAAGCTGTTTTCCTCCGAATTTTTAAAATTCAGGAGAATGGCTATTTCTCCCTGGAACATATTGACCGCTTCGCAGATGAAATCGTCCTTCAATATCTCGGGAATTATTTTGCACAGGGTAGCTTCGTAAATGGAGCGGTCTCCCTCGGCGATGCCTGTGTAATTATCGATTTTAAAACAGATATGGATCAGGCTCGGCAGTTCGATGTTCAGCCTGTAATCCTTCAGGGTCTGCTCAGCCGAATCGGGACTTATATTGGCTTTGAGCAGCTGTCTGAAAATATTCTCCTTATAAATGCAGCAGTTATTTTCATTCCTGCTTTCCAGCTCCCGTATATGCTCCGTGGTTTCTTCAAAAACCTTTGAAATCATGTCCATTTCCGTCATATGCGGCAGCTGCTGGCCGAACCTTGAATTTGCCAACTTGTCCGTCGCCTTTTTTATAGGCAGGAACAGCTTGTTGGAGACAAAATATCCCGTCAGGCAGAACACCAGCGCAATGATCAGGCTTATCAGAATGAAGGTTGTTCTGGCCTTTACGATGGGCTTTGTGATACTGCTTATGGATTTCATGTTGATGATGTAGAAGCCGGACTCTATATTCTTTACATAGGTGATCAGCTTGTTTTCGTCGTTCAGCTTTATTCTGAAATCGCCCTTGTACTCTTTGCCTGCGGCTATTTTTTTAAAGTAGGGCTCATTCTCGATCGTAGTTGAATTTACGGAGTTGTACGGGTTGAATATGACATTGCCGCTTTCGTCGCTGAATACGGTAATCCCTTCAAGCTTTCCAAGGAGCTTTTTTTCAATTTCGCTTCTGTCAAGATTCATGATCACCATGTTGCCCTTCGGCATGTCATTCAGGTCCGAGCCTTCAAATATTATGGACAGCGTGCTGTTGATCTGATCGATCCCCGACGTCTCATCCGTTGTTATAACGCTGTTTACGAAATTCAGGTCGCTTTTGACATTCGGGTGGCTCAAGCCGTCCTTGGTGAACTGGATCACGTTGATATCCGACCTGCCCGAGTGAATCGGCTCCCCATAGGTCTGGCTGTACAAAAAGATGGAATGAAAGTATGGGCTTGTATACTGGACCTGTTTTAAAAACTGATCCACATGGTTGATGGTCAGCGGATCAAAATCCGAGAAGAACAGGAAAGCGTTAATATCCGGATTCTCCTTTATCAGACGGAAATAATTCCTTGTCTGGGAAAACAGGTTCTCGAATTCGGTATTGATCCTGTCCAGGGCATTTGAAGTTTCGGAGGTTATTTCATTATTAATGGAGGCGATATACATGCTGGAAAAAACCAATGTTGTTGACAGGACAAGAAGGATTGTAAGCGTAACAAAAGAGAAAATCAGCTTTGAATGAAGCGATCTGCCCAATACCGGCATTTTGATTTTAAAGCCTTTGAACATGCCTGCCTCCCCCCCTGATACCTATATCATATTATATTCTCGGACATAAAAACATCCCGCTTTTTGATAAAAACAGGGGGCATTTCGCAGGATTATTTGGAAACCCGCATGACAGAAGGGCTGCCGCAATTTTTACTGTGAATGGATTCACTAAAATCGAAATACTTTTGCATTTTAAAAAAGTATATATTTGCATTTTAAAAAAGGGTTTCACCAAATCCGGGATTTTATTCCTGAGCGTTCGGGATTACTATAAAAATACAGACAAATGAACTGCAAAAGCCGGACTAAAGCGGAGGATACATATGAATTCAGCAGGGCGGACGGCGACAGGTGCAAAACGCTCGATGGCAATAAAACTGAAAGGCAGCTTCTTTTATGAAATTTACAGGAATTTTTCATTATATACGATGACGCTGCCGGCTGTTGTACTTTTGCTTATTTTCAGCTATTTCCCGCTGATAGGACTGATTATTGCCTTTAAGGATTTTAAGTTTGACACGGGCATCTGGGGCAGCGAATGGGTCAAGCCTTTTTACAACAACTTCAATTTTCTTTTCACCTCCGATTCGGCCTTCCGGGCGATCAGGAATACATTGTTTCTCAACGCCCTCTTCATCTTTTCCGGGGTAATTATTGAAGTAGGGCTTGCCCTCCTTATAAATGAAATAACCAGCAGCCGCTATAAAAAACTGGTCCAGTCCTTCACGTTCCTGCCGTATTTCGTGTCCTGGATCGTTGTCGGAGTCTTTTCGTATAATTTCTTCAGCTATGATACGGGCTCCGTCAACAACCTGCTCAAGGTATTTGGCGCGGAAAGGATCGACTGGTATGCGCAGGTGGGCCTGTGGCCATTGCTGCTTCTGATGTTCAACAGGTGGAAGAACTCGGGGTACGGTGCGGTTGTATACCTTGCAACCCTGGCCGGCATCGATACTTCATACTATGAGGCCGCGCAGATCGACGGCGCTTCGAAATGGCAGCAGGTAAGGCATATCAGCATTCCGCTGCTCATGCCGACGGTCATCATACTCACGCTGCTTCAGATAGGCAGGATCATGAACGCCGACTTCGGAATGTTCTGGTCGCTGGTCGGAGACGCATCGCAACTTTACCCCTCCACGGACGTCATAGATACCTTTGTGTACAGGAATCTGAGGGTTCTGGGAGATATAGGAATGGCCTCCGCCACGGGCTTTGTCCAGTCCATGATTTCCTTCGTCCTGGTTATGGGAAGCAACCTCCTTGTACGCAAATACGATAAAGATTCAGCAATATTTTAGAAAGGGGCCGGATGCATGTTAGCCAGGCGGTTTAAATTTTTAATCTATGTTTTTGCCGGAATAGTCAGCCTTTGCTGCATACTTCCCTTCTTCATGGTTGTCACAGGCTCGCTGACGAATGAGCAGGATATAGCCAGATACGGGTATACGCTTTTACCGAGGCATATCGACTTTATTGCATACAAGGTTTTGTTCCTTGACCTGGGCAGGATTCTGGATGCATATAAGATAAGCATTGCCGTCACGGCCCTCGGAACCTTCCTGAGTCTCTTTGTCAACTCGCTGATGGCCTATGCCATATCGAGGAAGAACCTCAGGTACAGGAAATTTCTGAATGTATTCACCCTGATCACCATACTTTTCAACGGCGGTATGGTCCCCTGGTACATCGTCTGCGTTAATTACATGCATCTTAAGGATAAGCTTATAGCTATGATCGTCCCTTACCTGGCAAACGCGTGGTATATCTTCCTTCTCAGGAATTTCATACAGACGATACCGGGTGAAATGCACGAATCCGCCAAAATAGACGGCGCGGGCGAATATACCATTTTCTTTAAGATAATATTCCGCCTGATGACGCCTGCGCTGGCTACGGTCGGCCTTTTTACGGCCCTGGGCTACTGGAACGACTGGTGGCTCGGCTTGATGCTCATAGACAATCAGAAGCTCCAGCCGCTTCAGCTCCTGTTGAGGACTGTGGTATCCAATATAACATTCATCAAGACCTCTCCGAACGCCGCCGCCATGGCCCAGGTTGTTGCGGCCATCCCGACCGAGGGAATCAAGATGGCAATCTGTGTCATTACCATAGGTCCCATCATATTCTTATATCCGTTTGTGCAAAGGTATTTTGTCAAGGGTATAATGATTGGCGCCGTAAAAGGCTGACCTAAATCAGCGTAAAGGCTGTTTAGAAATAAAATAAAAGGAGATGTCCGAAAATGTCTAAGAGGTTATGCAAATTTGCTGCGGTGCTTGTTGCAGTCATGATGCTGGCGAGTATTTTTGCGGGCTGCGGCAGTGCAAAGGTCCAGCCGGAGGAAACCAAGCAGGCCGAGCAGCCGGCGGCTGCGGAACAACCTGCGCAGGAGGATAAGGCGAAAGAGGAATTAAAGGAAGTTACTCTGAAGTTCTACTTCCCAAGTGAAAAAAGATCAGCAACGGACGAAGTCTGGAATACGATCGGCGAGAAATTCAAGGATCAGCTCAATGCAAAATTTGAAGTTAACTTTATCCCCTTCAATGACTATACCGACAAGCTGACGGTTATGTCGGCCTCCGGAGACAAGTATGACATGAACTTCGACGGCAACTGGCTGTCCTATCCCAGGATGGTAAACAAGGGGGCCTATCTGGCTCTGAATGATTTACTGCCGAAATATGCGCCAAATACTTACGCGGCGTTGCAAAAAGCAGGTTCCTTGCAGGCTGCCTCGGTTAAAGGCAATATCATGTGCGTACCCTGGGAAATGAAAATGAACCAGCAGAGGCAATTCCCCCACTGGAGACAGGATGTCGCCCAAAAGGCCGGACTCAATTATGCGAATGAATCGATCAAGACAATTGAGGACCTGGATAAATTCCTTCATGAAGCAAAGAAAGTCGTACCTGCCGAGCTGAAGCTCTTCGGATGGGACAATGACGATCTTGGTTCCATCAGCAGGACTCTTTTAGCAAGAGATGAAATGGATGTCCTGGAATTCCATAACTTTGCGGTTTCCATCAACGACGATAAATGCACGATCGTACCTATCGAGCAGACGCCTGCCTTCAAGGAAGCCGCCAAGTATGCAAAGAACTGGACGGACGACGGAATACTGCCCAAAAACCTCATGGTCGACAAGGTGCAGATCAGCGCCGCGTACAGAAACGGCGAGGTTTTCGCATCCAACGGCTCTCATGAGTGGGCCTTTGCAGACGCCGGATTTGCGGATAAGTCCTGGATACAGGGATACAGCGAGCTGTATGCCGACAAGAAATCCCCCAACCGCTCCGCGCTGGCGAATATAACCTGCATCAACAAAAATGCGGCAAATCCCGAAAGGGCATTGATGTTCATGGATCTTTTATCCACAAACCAGGAGCTCTATGACCTGGCTCTGTACGGAATAAAGGAGAAGACCTATGTATTGAACGGCGAGACCGCTGATTTCCCGGCAGGCATCACGGCTGCAAACAGCTCCTATCTCGACTGGCAGGGACAGTGGGCATGGTGGAAGCCGCAGTTTATGAGACCTACCCAGACATACCCCAAGGGCTTCTGGCAGAAGGAAGGGGAGTTCGCAAGCACTCCTGTCAGCGTCGCCAGCAAGCTTGACGGTTTGTTCTTCGATACCGACAGCATCAAGAATGAAATAGCAAAGAGAGACCAGCTGAACACCGAGCAGGGCAAGCTTATACAATACGGACTTGTCAAGGATTCCGACGCTGCGGTGGACGAGTACATACAGAAGCAGAAGGACGCCGGGCTTGATAAAATTGTCGCAGAGCTGCAGAAGCAGATCGACGCTTTCCTGGCAAGCAAATAACGGCTGGATGCCCGCCGCAGCGGCAGTATCCTTAACCGAATCAGAGGCTTGATATTATCTTGTCCATAATAGTTATCCTGAGCCCTGCGCATGTCGTGGGGTTTTTTTTGGCAATTTGACGGGACGCCAAATGTGAAAAGCAGTTAAAATTCGGTGTCCCCGAGGCTTTTGTTTATGTAAAACAGGGGTGATTATTTTCACCCCTGTTTTACACTGTAAGCATCACCGGCCCGCTAATAAGCATTTCACCGGCAGGGTGAATGAAGTCACAGCCACACCTGCTGCCCTTGGGATTCCCGCAGATAAGAAAAGGGCCGCTTGTATAAGCTCAAGCGGCCCTGCATATGGATATGGCCCGGCGGTTTCTAGGCCTGCCGCCGGGGCCGTAAAAGCGGTTTATCCGACCATGCCCTTTATAAACAGGGCGAGCATATTCGAGGCTTCGGCTCTTGTCGCCTTTTCTCTTGGCCCGAAGGCGCTTGCCCCTTTGCCGGAAACAACTCCCGCCTGCTGCATTGCCGACACCGCCGCCCTGGCATATTCCGAAATGTCTCCGGCGTCTGTAAAGACGACCGGCGCCGCGGTCTTGGGAAGCGTATATTCGGCCTTTCCGGCATAACGTGCGAGCATAGCGGCGATATCCTCCCTGGAGATGCCCTCCGATGGTCTGAATTTGCCGCCGTAGCCAGAAACGATGCCGTTTTCATATGCCCATGCAACGGCGGGCGCGAACCAGTCGCCGGCCTTTACGTCGGAAAACGGCGCCGCCGTATAGCCGGAAAGGTTTGCCCCGGCCATTTTTGCAAGCATCAGTGAAAGCTCCGCTCTGGTTATGTTTGACTCCGGCGCGAACCGTCCGTCCTTCATGCCCGTTATTATGCCTCTTGCGGCAATATATGTGACGGAGTCGGCGTACCAGCCGGTGACATCGGGGAAGTTTATCTTGTTATAGCTTATGACATATCTGGAAAAGTGGTCGGTGACGAAGGATACCGCACCGTTTTCGTACTTGCAGGTTACTGGCTCCAGCCTGCCGGTGGAGGCGTTCATGTAATATATGACAATTGCATTGAGGTCCTCTCCCGCTGCAGGGGTATAGGGTACCCTGACGGAAACGCTCTCCCCGAAGCTTGAGATTTTCGTGGACCCGCTTGTCACTGAAAAATCATATACCGGCCTGCCGTCCGCCGCGGCTTTATCTGCTTCGGACAGGGAGGAGGGGTCCAGCTTCGCAGCCGAAATCTTTACATCGGCGGCGGCCGCTCCTGCGATTGTATCTAGCGCGCCCTGACCAAAGGAAATACTTGCTACCGGGGTGGATACCGTGAGCGTGCCGGCAGAGGAGCTTGACACTGCCTTCATTGCTGCTTTTGGTATATTCAGCTCTACGCTCTTTGCGCCAGAGGGAGCGGTGACCTTGATGACCACCTCGGCTGCGGTATTGCTTGCCGCCGATGCTTTGGCTGCCGCATTCACAGCTTCGGTCAGCTGGCTTTCCGAGATGGAAGCTGATGCAACTCCTTTGGAATCAACGGTTGCCGTAGTATTTGCAGTTACCGTGGTACGGCCGCCTGCGGATGCGACTACGGGGGAATTATTCGTCGTCTGTGGCGGCGTGCCGCCTGTGTTCTGCGGTCCGTCGCCTCCGGTGGGCGGCGGGGTCAATGTCGCCCTGACGCTGACGGCCGTGGTTACTCCGGCTCCGGAATAGTTGTTGACGAGCACGTCCGCTGCGTCCGCTATCTTTATGTTGTGCGGTCCGCCCGGGAGATTTGATATGCTCAGCTTGCTCTGCGCGTCGGTTGTGCCGTTCCGTGCAATACTGTCTACTGTATAGGAAACCGGCTTTCCTGTCTGAAGGGCGCCCGATGCATCCAGTACGGTGACGGAAGCCGTGTATGGAGCGGGCACATAAGCGCCCACGGTCTTTATACGGCCTTTGAGCAGCGAGTAGGAATAGGGGAGGGGCTTTGTGCCGTTGTCCGTGAGCGACCTGAGATATTCCTCAAGCGCGGCGTCCTGGGTGACGCCCTCTCCGATTGAGGGAAGGTTCTTGAGCATGGTGTAGCCGTCGCCGCCGGTAAAGCCGAAATCAGTGAAGACCAGCACCAGCTTCGTGGTAGAATCATCTCTTGAAAGCTCCTGCTTGTCGGCGCCGTTGCTGTTTAACAGCACAAGCTTCGTTATGCGGCTGCCGACCTGACCCGGCAAGGGATTGCCGCTGGGGTCGAGAGCCGTGGCCGGCTTCCGGGGGTCATACTCGTAGCGCACGCCGGATACCTGCGGGAAACGGCCGTCCGCACCTGTGATCTGCCCCGTTGCTTCATTCTGGGAGAGGACCCTGGAGACTCCATTCTCGAGAGCCTCAAAAAGAAGCTTCGGTGTGATCTCCTTGTATGAAATGGTGTTGCCGTAAGGCAGTACGTTCAATATATCTCCTTTTGTGATAATGCCGTTTGTAATGGACGCACGGACGCCGCCTCCGTTTTGCAGTACGACAATCGGCATATCCTTGTAGCCTGTACCGGCGAGGTTTGTCCTGACCTCTTCCGCCATGGAGTCTGCGACGAGATTGCTGAGATTTGTCTCATAGACGCGGGCTTCGTTTATACCGTTGATGGTGCCGCCCCACAGTGGGCCTTCCGTACGGCATACGACAGGAGAGAGCAATTCGTTGTACTTTGTGCGTATTTCATTCGCTATGGCGGTTACGGCAGGAACCTGGGGGGTCTTGAGCACATCGGCCTGGGCCATGAATTGCTCTGCGGTATCGGTTAAAGCCCCGGTTGCGCCGTCCACGGTAAGGGTGAGCTTGCCGAGGTTGTTATTGCTGTTTCCGGCCTGGACTATCCGGATGCCGTTTACCGTCTGGTCGTACTTCGAAGTATGGCTGTGGCCGTCGATCATGATATCGGGCTTATAGCTGCTTCCGGCGAGGGCTTCGGCAATGGATGTACTTTGGTTGACGCCGCTTGACGGGTCAACGCCGAGGTGGACAAGTCCTATCACTATAGTCGCGCCTGCGTTCTTCAGGATACTGACCTGATCTTCAATCGTCTCTTTTATATCGGCGTCACTTCCGAAATCGATTCCCGCAATGCCTGCCGGGTTTGTTTTCGTAGCCGTTTCGGGCGTTGTGATTCCGAAGAAGCCGATCTTTACGCCGTCCACGGTCACGATATGATTTGCCCCGTTGTTTGTTTTAGTACCGTTTGCATACGAAGCGCCTGAAAGGAAAGGATGTCCGTTTTTCAGGGCGTTCGCCGACAGGATCGGGAAGTTTGCCAGGTTGGCGTTTGTTAGAAGCTTCTCCTGCCCGTAGTCAAACTCGTGGTTTCCCGCCGCCATTACGTCATAGCCTGCGGCGTTCATCAGCTTTACGATATCCTCGCCCTTTGTGAGGGTTGCCACCGCGTTGCCCTGTGTGGCGTCGCCCGCGTCCGCAAGGATGGAGTTCGGGGTGTTCGCTTTTAATGCGGCGATGGAACCTATTACATCCTTGGAGCCGTTTGCGGTTTTAACGTCGATAAGGCTCCCGTGCATATCGTTTGTATGGAAAATAGTTATGGTCTTTTCGGAGGGCGCTGCAGCTCCGGTAAGCTCGAATACCGATACCGTCCCGCTGACTTCGTTTGACACGAGGTGCAGGGCCTTGCCGGTGGGACTCTTATCGGCCGGAATGAAGCACTGGCCTTCGGGGGAAACATCGCCCTTGTTTACGCCTGCGGCCACCGTCCCGCTGAAATCGCGCGAATTGATGTAATTCACAAACGCCGGCGCGGAGATATTCGAAAGGTTGTATGCAAATACGCCGCCGATGCGCTCGATACCGATAAAGGCGTAAGGTATGCCGTTTACCGTTCCGGTTTTGATATCCTCGGGCTCGGGCCCTTTTTTGGCGCTGCGCTTGTCCCTTGTGGAAGTGTCGTCGTTAGAATAGTTGAAGCGGTCGGGCAGATATTGTGCGGTGTAATCCTCAAAATCGCTTCCGCTGTCATAGACGAGCGACATGTCCGAGGCGTTCCAGACAGAGAAGGAACGGCCTCCGAAGAGGTATTTCACATTATTTTCAAACACATTTTCAAACTCAGAGGTTTTAAGGGTGTCGATTTTGATTGCGGAGCTTGTGGTGCCGCCGCCGTCCTGTCCGTAATTGGCCAGCTTATATGAGGTGATGTCCGAGTAGGACCCCCACTCTCTTGCGTCGCCTTCATTGGCGGTGAGTATGTAGGTTGTCCCGCCTGCGTCATAGACAGCTATGCCGTCGGGCATGTATACGCCCTTGAAGCCGGGCTCCTGCCGGATGTTGATCTGATTGTCGCGGTAGATGTCTATTTTGGCGCCCTCTGCTCCGTAGTCCTTAAAGCCCAGACCTTTCACCCATTCAAAGGCTTTTGTTTCTATGTTGAGCTTTGCTATTGCGTTTGCCTCCTGCAGAGAGACATAGGCGTATTTACTGTCCGCAGATACGCCTATATATTCCGGTTCAAAGTCTACCGAGGGCAAAGAACCAGCCTTGAGCAGCACTTTTGAAGCTAAGAGCGCCTGTTTCTGTTCAGCGGTGTCAAAAGCACTGAAGCCGATGCTCTGGGAGGTAGTATTTGCTATGCCGGACACGTCGGTGTCGATAATGGTGACCGAGCCTGCCGGGTCGTTTGTGGAATAGCCGTCTCTCGGCTCACCCTCGTTAGCGATGAGTATGTATCTGTGGTCGGGAGAGAATACGAGGCAGTCAGGCTGTTTACCGGCGTTTAAAACCTTAAGTAGATTGCCGTCGGTGCTGAAGATCGCGACCGCGCCGTCGTCGTTCTGACCCGCTGCCTGAACCGCCACGGCTACAAGGCCTCTGGCAGGATCGACGTCAACGCTTGTCAGGTCGCCGTAAACGAAGTCAGAATAGCCGGAGTATGCTTTTATAGCAGTTTCCACATTGATGCTTGCGTCGGCAGACAGGTCCGCAACGTCCGCCTGCGCTGCCGTAAGGGATGCCAGGGATACGATATCGAGCTTTTTGGTAGTGCCGTTGACCAGATAGAATTTTTGGTTTGCGCTGTCATACTTGATGATTTCTGCCACGCCGCCTTCAGGATTTGTGGTCCCGGTGCTGAAGCGGGCTATAAGGGAAAGGTCGAGAGAGGAATTGCCGTTATTGAAGCCGCCCACTTTTGCAGGAGGGTCGGCCGGCACATCTTCATGCAGGCCCCACGAGCCGTCGGCCATGCTTCTCGGCCGGTTTGACGCTACAAAATCGGCGGAGGCGTCTTTATATGTAACCGCCTGAAAATCTTCCTTATTATTATCCTCGTCGGCGAAGTTTATCCTTCGTATGGCATTTTGCTTTGACTGCCCTATATACGGCGAGGTCTTTCCGGTGAGATATTCGCCTTCGCACCCGTCCACCTTGCTGCCGTTGTCATTTCCCGCCACGCCGAGCATATCGACATAGCCGGGAGCCTTTGCGCCGTTTCCGTCGGTATTAAACGGATTTACTATGCCCACAAGCGCGTTTGCACTTGTCTGGTCCTTCATCAATACTACCTTTACGCCCTTGTTGTGCATATATAAGTCGTCCACATCCAGATCGGCTTCCGAAACGACTACTATCGCCGAGCCGGTTGTCGTCGCGGTGGTGGCCGCGCCCCTTATAAGGTACGAGCCTCCCGGTACGATAGTGCCCGACAGGTCGATTTTGACCCAGTTGCCGGTCGAGCTTCCCGTTGACGTCTGGCTGCTGCTCGGAACATAATCGTAGTACACCGAATATCCCAAGAGATTTACATCGGCTGAGGTGGGATTGTAGATTTCAATAAAATTGTGCGTGCAGGGCACTCCTTCGTCTGGCCCGAGACCTCCGCCGTATACCTGATTAATAATGAGGTGGCCGGAAGGGGCCTGGGTATCGGCCTGTACGGCGGCGGCGCCCGGAAGCAGGGACGTCAGCAGCACAAGTGCAAGTATCAGGGATATCATGCGTTTTTTAACCTGCTTTGCCATAATTGAACTCCTTTGCTTGTTTATTTTCGATTTTTGCATTTGCGGTTTTATACTCCGGCCTCATACGGGCGAACCACATATGTTTCCTGAGCAGACACAAAAATACAGTTTAATGATAAGCGGGGTTTGTAAAGCCTGAAACCCGGTTTATGTTAATTTTACGTTCAGGCACAATAAAATTTTTGTTTGTACGGGAGTAAAAGCAGGCGCCGGTATATGGTATATTGAATATTCCAAAGTGGTTCCGTATAATCATATTTATCAACTTATAATTAACAGGAGGCAGTTTATATGCTAAAAGTAGTTGCAAAGGCTGTTGTAAAAGAGGAGAGGCTTGAGGAATACAAGAAGCTCGCGGCTGAGCTGGCGGCGGAAACGAGGAAGGAAAACGGCTGCATCGCTTATGAGCTGTTCCAGGATGCCGACAACGGCAAAATACTCACCTTCATTGAGGAATGGGAAAGCCGGGCCGCGCTTGACAGCCATATGAAAACCGGGCACTTTACGGAAATCGTTCCCAAATTGGGACAGCTGCAGGAGACGGCGTCGGAATTGAACATATACACCCTGGTGCTGTGAGTATAGGGTAAAGGTGCAGAGGTTGAGCGCATAAGATCCCGGCTGCAGATTTTACTATGCAGGGATCCGGGGCTTTCTCTGCGCGTCCCGTTATAAATTTTCAACATGTCCATATACTATCCATTACTGATGATACACAGGAGGATCGATATGGGCAAAAACAAGACGGAAAAGCCTGTCGCTGATAATGGAAAGGGCAAGACACAGGAGCTTGAGGAGGAAAAGAGGATATCCAGAGGATATCACAAAAACAATCCCTCCAAATCCAAATAGCATATCTACAGACGACGCAGCCTATAGAGGTCGCCGAGGTCCGGGAGCTTCATCCGCTGCCCGGCGGCCGGGCTGCTTTCAAAAACGGTGATGATGGACAGGCAGTTGCCCTCGCCGCATCTGGGGCAGGTAACGCTGTCGCAGTCAAAAGGGAGCTCCACGTTTTTTTTAGCCTTGAAGCCGCAGATTGAGCAGCCAAGGATTGTATCCAGCTTCATAATATCACCCCGAACATTTGTTTGGACTTTAATTATAATGCCGGCCGAAGAATTTGTAAAGAGGTTGCTTATAATTTTTTTTTCATGCTTCCGCCGGGGCGGCTTCTTTTGTTAATTGAATGTAAACGAAGCAAAATTGCGATATAACCAAAAAACGTGCAGTAAATCATAAAAATAAATAAAAAACATTAAAAACAGTTGCAAATGGACAAAAACAGTAGTATTATGAGAATATAATCTAATATCTTATGTTAGGTGAGGCTCCTATACGGACGAACGCTACTGCCCGGAAATGTCGAAAGACGCCAATGGGTCAACAGGTATTACCGGATTAAGGTTTTATCTAATGTAGCTGAGGCGCAGCAACTCGACGCCGTATAGTGCCAAAGCTCAACGAAGTTAAGAGGCTTTTGCATGTTAAAGAACCTTTCATTCGTTGAGGGGTTTTTTTGTTAAGTAAATCTGTTGAGCAAAAATCATAATGGAGGTGAAGGGAATGGACGACGGTGGAAGTTGCAGTATTGAGGGCAATTATTGCATAAGCATGAAACGGTACGGCCTGTATATTACAGCGGATATATGTTCATTTCCCAAGCCGCGCATATCTTTGACAGGCTGCTGAATTCCGGTCTGCAAATCAATAATCGCACGTCACACTGCCGCAAATTCTACTGGTATTTACGGAGAAAGTATCGAATTTGGGGGCGATTTTATGAATTCAGTTTCAACCTTTTACCTGAGCCGTGTTTTAAATAACACGGTCGTTTCGGATTCCAAAGCCAATATAGGGAAAATACGCGATTTTGTCGTGGACGTCAATGCCGTCAGGCCGAAGGTCATAGCCGTCAGGGTGAAAACAGGCCGTGAATACAGGCTGCTCGATTTTTCGAGCTTCACCATAGAAAAAAGCGGGGGCCAGTATGTCATCAAGTGCGGCGATATCGCCGAGCTCACCGAGATGCCGGAAAACTCCATGCTTCTTGCAAAGCATGTTCTGGACCGGCAGCTGGTCGACATAGACGGAAGGAAGGTCGTGCGCGTAAACGACGTAAGGCTTGCTGTGCTGACCGGGGGAGTCTACGTAGTGGCGGTCGACGTAGGCGTGGAAGGGCTTTTGAGGCGGCTTGGGATTGCAAAGCCGCTGAAGGTGATCCTGAGGCCCTTCGGGCTGAGCCTTCCCGGAAAGCTCATTTTGTGGGACGAGGTCGCGGCGGTGGAATTTTCGCATACCGGCATTAAGCTAGCCAAGGAATATTCCAAGCTGATGACCATGCACCCGTCGGATCTCGCGGATATAATGGAAGACCTGGACAGAAATGTGCAGCTCGCCATATTTGCTTCGCTGGACGAGGAGAGGGCCGCAGATGTCCTGGAGGAAATGGAAACCGACGCGCAGATAAACATCATAGAAAACCTTTCCACCGAAAAGGCGGCGAATGTGCTTGAGCTGATGCCCTCCGACGAGGTCGCCGACCTGCTTGACGAGATGCAGGAGGAGAAGGC
>JAEZJL010000483.1 GCA_023415815.1 Bacillota bacterium
ATACCGGGGCCACCGGGGCGACAGGCCCGACAGGCGATACGGGAGCCACAGGGGCGACAGGCGACACCGGAGCGACCGGGGCGACAGGCCCGACAGGCGATACCGGGGCCATCGGGGCGACAGGCCCGACGGGCGACACCGGAGGCACCGGGGCGACGGGCCCGACAGGCGACACCGGAGCTACCGGAGCAACCGGCCCGACGGGCGATACCGGGGCCACCGGAGCGACGGGCCCGACAGGCGACACCGGAGCTACCGGGGCGACCGGCCCGACCGGCCCGACAGGCGATACCGGGGCCACCGGAGCAACGGGCCCGACCGGCCCGACAGGCGCCACCGGTCCGATGGGAGATACCGGCCCGGCGGGTGACGCCGCTGTACTGAATATCATGGATTTTACTGCTGTCGACGGACCGGTTACAATGTTCCCTGATCTAAATACCGAATATACACTGGCAACTATAAATGTTAATGCAACGACAGGCAATAGCATTAAGATCGATTATGTTTATAATTTTTTATATGAAACTACTTCGGACTGGGGTATCGTAACGGAGTCGAGGATTTATAGCGGAAGTACTTTAATTGATGCAAGACCCTACAGCATAACCGGAAATGCTGCGGGCACGCAAAGAATTCCAATAGCCGGAACTCACGTGGATACAGCAGTGACAACGGGCATTACCGCCTATACGCTCCGGGTTATTGTGACAACAGCGGATAATGTAACTGATGCCTCCGGAGACGACATAGATATGAATGTCATTGTATTCCATTAATTCAGTCAGGATTTTGCCAAACTGAATGGAACTATAGGATAAAATACTATTAAATAAAACACAAGCAATTCAGTTCCCGTGCGTACTCCAGCCTTGGCTCCAGGGGTATGCGTACAGATGAATGTCATATTGCCGAGTCCCGCAATATTAGCTTTTATTGGCTTGAAGCCGTGGGAGAACGGGGCGCGCGGCCATCAAGGGGTCAGAGACTCGGTCTCTGCCTCCCCCCCTTTATTCAGGTATGTCTGCGACACCATGCCAATACCGGTATTGTGATGCATGTCCGTATCGGAAAGGAGGCGGCAGGTGATACACTCAATCCCTCTTGAGCCTCCGCCTATCTGGCCGGCCCACACCGGGTCATAATATAAAACACACACCGGGTGACAAAAAGGAAGATATAAACATATTATAATATAATCACCGGTATCTTTTTGACAAAATGAAAAGCAAATATAATTCCAGGAGGTTGATTATGAGTAATATAGCACTGCAGATAGAACGGGCGGCAGCCGGATCGGTAGCCGTAGGCGGCAATGTAATATTTGATACAACGGTGTTCTCAAGCGGAAATATAAGCTACAACAGCGCGACGGGCGTGATAACCTTCAACGAAGCCGGGAGATACGTTATTAACTGGTGGGTGGCAACTCAAACATCAACATCGTCCGTTGGCATAGTATTTGCCCTCTCTTCCTCGCAAGGAGATTTTCTGGAAGGCGACTCGCCTTCCAAAACGGGAGAAGTCGTGGGCTTCGGGATTATTGAGGTGGTTGCGACTCCCGTAACGCTTTCGCTGGTGAATGCGGGCAACGGCATGCTGGCTTATTCCTCCATAGTGCCGATAAAAGCCGTACTTGTAGTGGTAGAAGACGATATTGTCACCGGAACGAGCGGTGCTACAGGCGCCACGGGCGCGACGGGTACTACCGGCCCGACAGGAGCTACAGGAGCCACAGGAGCGACCGGCCCGACAGGAGCTACAGGAGCCACAGGAGCGACCGGCCCGACAGGAGCTACAGGAGCCACAGGAGCGACCGGCCCGACGGGGGATACGGGAGCCACAGGAGCGACCGGCCCGACAGGTGCTACAGGAGCCACAGGAGTGACCGGCCCGACGGGGGATACGGGAGCCACAGGAGCAACCGGTCCGACAGGTGCTACAGGAGCCACAGGAGTGACCGGCCCGACGGGGGATACGGGAGCCACAGGAGCAACCGGTCCGACGGGGGATACAGGAGCCACAGGAGCGACCGGCCCGACGGGCGATACAGGAGCCACCGGGGCGACGGGCCCGACGGGGGATACGGGAGCCACAGGAGCGACCGGCCCAACCGGTGCTACGGGAGCCACCGGGGCGACCGGCCCGACGGGGGATACGGGAGCTACGGGAGCAACCGGCCCGACGGGGGCTACGGGAGCCACGGGAGCGACCGGCCCGACAGGGGATACCGGAGTGACCGGCCCGACCGGCCCGACGGGCGATACAGGTCCTACAGGCGATACGGGCCCGACGGGGGACACCGGCCCAACAGGCGATACGGGCCCAACAGGTGATACAGGCCCTACAGGCGATACCGGCCCGACGGGCGACGCAGGTCCGACCGGCGCCGGAGTGACAACCTTTGGCTACGTTTACGATCTTGCGACCCTGGTGGATGCCACCGTTATAGGCGGCGCCGATGTGCCGTTCAGCAATAACGGTCCGCTGGAAGGCATTACGCATACAGCAAGTGCTACAACGGTAACCGTTCCGGTTGCGGGCAGCTACCAGATTGACTACGGAGTTTATATTACGGCCGGAATCGGCTCGGGGATTGCAATTGCTGTTAACGGTACGGTTGACCCATCCACAAATTTAGGGTCTTTGGTTGCAACAGGAGAATTGTCGGGGACAGTTGTCCTTACGCTTGCCGCAGGCGATGCACTTACGCTGAGAAACAACTCGCTTATTGCGCTTACTCTGACTTTGGCACCCAATGTGGGCGCGCAGATGAACGTCATATTGCTGACCCCGGCGGCATAAGCTTTCTATCAGCTGAAAGCTGCGGGAGAACGGGACGACTCTTTCAGGAGGTCAGGGGCCCGGCCCCTGACCTCTAACGCTTTTATCGGGCGTATTCACGAGCGCTTCCATGGATTTCTGTTGTGTTTCTATTTGAAAAGCAGGTGTTATGTGTTGAATAAGTATAAAATCTGCGTATATGCCATATGCAAAAACGAGGAGCAATTTGTAGACCGCTGGATGGATGCGGTCAGCGAGGCCGATATGGTTGTGGTAAGCGATACGGGCTCCACCGACAAGACGGTCGAGAAACTCCGCGCCAGAGGGGCTTCGGTTTACATAGACATCATCGACCCCTGGCGCTTCGACGAGGCAAGGAACGCCGCGCTGGGGCACGTGCCGGAGGATGTGGATATATGCGTGTCCAACGATCTTGACGAAATATTTGAGCCCGGCTGGAGGGAGAAGCTTGAGAAAGCGTGGCAGCCCTGCCATACTCGCGCGAGATATCTCTTTACCTACAATACAAACAGCGACGGAAGCCCGTTGAAGCAGTTCGCGATGGAAAAAATCCACCGGCGGCGCGGATTCAGGTGGGTGCATCCTGTGCACGAGGTACTGGAATACAGCGGAGAGGACGAGGACAAAAAGGTATGGGTCAATGGGCTTGTTTTAAATCATTATCCCGACGCGTCAAAATCCAGAAAGCAATACCTCCCGCTGCTCGAATTGTCGGTGAAGGAGAATCCGGACGACGACAGGGCCGTCTTCTGGCTCGGCCGGGAATATATGTACAACCGCATGTTTGACCGGTGCATCGAAACCTTGAGACGGTATCTTCAAATGCCTTCCGCCGTATGGAATGAGGAGCGGTGCGCCGCCATGCGCTTCATAGCAAGCTGCCTGCAGGAAAAGGACGACAGGAACGGTGCGAAAATGTGGCTTTTCAAAGCAATAGCCGAATGCCCCGGCATACGCGAACCGTACCACCAGCTGGCAAAGCTCGGATATCTCCAGAATGACTGGCCGCTCGTATTCCTTATGGTCGATAAAGCCCTCAAAATCACTGAGAAGTCGGGCAGCTACCTGTTTGAGCCCGATGCGTGGGGCTACTCCCTCTATGACCTCGGGGCCATATGCTGCTACCGTCTTGATTTATTTGCGCAGTCCCGGGATTATGCCGTCAAGGCGTGCGCGATGCAGCCCGAAAATGCGCGCCTTAAAAGGAATCTTGAGCTGATAGAGCTGAAGCTGTGAGGAAACGGGGTGATGTTTTGGGAAGCTATAAAATCTGTGTATACGCGATATGCAAAAATGAGGAGAAATTCGTCGAGAGATGGACGGCCTCAATGAGCGAGGCCGATCTGATCGTGGTAACGGATACCGGCTCGACCGACGGCACGGCGGAAAAGCTCAGAGAACGGGGGGCCGTCGTCTATGAAGATAAGATTGAGCCCTGGCGTTTCGATGTCGCGAGGAACATATCGCTGGGGCATGTGCCGGATGACGTCGATATCTGCGTATGCACCGACCTGGACGAGGTTTTTGAAAAAGGCTGGAGGGAATGCCTGGAAAAGGTGTGGGAGCCTGAAACGACCATGGGGAAATACCTCTACAACTGGAGCCTCAAAGCGGACAACACGCCCGATGTGCAGTTCAACTATTTCAAGGTACATACCAGGCACGGCTACAGCTGGGTTCACCCGGTCCACGAATGCCTGAAATATACGGGCGAGAAGCCGGAAAAGGTCGTTTACATAAACGGAATGGTGCTGAACCACCATCCGGACTCTTCAAAATCCAGGGGCTCCTATCTGCCGCTCCTGGAGCTTGCCGTAAGTGAAAACACGCAGAATGACCGCATGGTCTATTATCTTGGCAGGGAGTATATGTACAAGGGCATGTGGGAAAAATGCATCGCCACCTTGAAAAAGCACCTCTCACTGCCCTCCTCCGTCTGGAAGGAGGAACGGTGCGCGGCCATGAGATGGATCGCTGTTTCCTGCCACAGGCTGTCTAAAACCTCCGATGCTTACAGCTGGTATTTTCGCGCCATTGCCGAAGCCCCGCATATGCGGGAGCCGTATGTGGAATTCGCCAAAATCGCATATGAGCTGAAGGACTGGTCAACCGTATTCTATATGACGGAGGAAGCCTTGAAAATCAAACAAAGACCCCTCGGCTACGTCAACATGGGCTATGCGTGGGACTATACCCCGGACGATTTGTGCGCCATCGGCTCCTACTGGCTGGGCATGTATGAACGGTCCCTCGGGCACGCCAGGGCGGCGCTTGCCTTCAGCCCGCAAAACGCACGCCTTATAAACAATATCAAGATCATCGAAGATAAAATAAGGGAATTGAAGGCGTCGAAAGAGTCCGGCAAGCGGAACTAAAGAGCATAGTCCGCGCGTTTCCGCCCGGCTGAAGCAGCAGTTTACTGCTTCGTGAGCTGATTGTATTGAGAAGAAAAATAATTTTTCTGCCACGCGCTTTTGTGCAGGACGCTCAGGTGCTTCAACCCCATGGCTCCATATTGCCTGACAAGCCCGTTGAAATTTATCATTATGCTGTCGTTCATGCCCAGCCGCTGGCCGGCGACCGCGTGATAGACGACCGAATTGAAATTGACCATGGGATGCCAGTTCCGCTTCGTGCCGTAATAATAATAATAGCCGAGCAGCATGCTGTCGTCCTCGAAGCACTGCCTCCCCCTAAGAAAAAGCGTGTCGTAGCCCCCCGCTTCCCTGAGTATTTTCGACACATGGATGCAAGGATTTGTGAATCCGTGTTTGATTTCATCCACCCGCAGACCCTTAAGAAAGTCGTCGAACATTTCCTTTGAGGCCGGCATGGTCACGGCTTTGTTAAGAAACGGGAGGAAGCCCTTCTGGTCTACTATCCCGCAGCTGACCAGCGGTTCGTCGGAGCCGCGCAGATAATTTACCAGCGCGCTTTCCCAGTTGTGCGTAAATAGCATATCGAGATGCAGCTCGCTGATATAAAGGGTATCGGGTATGTTCTCCCATATATATTCAAAGCAGCCCTGCCTGCCTGCGCTGGTGCCTGCGTTGACGCCTTCTCCCGTAATGTGGAAGTCCAATCCGAAGCCGGACAGGTATTCCTTAAGCCTTTCGTTTGTCAGGCAACCCTGGTTATAGACCACCACAGTTTTATAGGCGCTTTTTTCCAGGGATTTCAGGCATTCGGCAGCCATGCCCAGATCCTCCTCCCGCCTGTTTTCCCTGACAAAAAAAAGCAGCGTATGTACAAGCTCCATATCATTTTACTCCCGCTTTATAAATTTTCGATCCTGTCCCGCGGCTCCGCCGGAAATGAATCATGTCCAATCCTTAAACATGACGTATATCTCCGCCTTTTCGCAGACGATACATTTTATTCGCCAGAGGCGTCAATAGTACCTGTATACCCGGCGGAAAACTCACCAGAGAGAGGTTGTCTGATAGTCGGTACGGCAATATTTTAAGATTTTACCGCAAAATCCGGTTGTTTTTATTTATTTCTATTTAAATTGATCCATAAGGTTATCAAAGCAAAACAACGCCTCATATATTAAATAAGGCGCGGATAAGGCAAGCAGGACGGAGGTGGCTGTGAAATGGGAACAGAATTAAAGGTAATGATCTTCGGGGATAAGCTGTTTTCTTATGATATGTTGTGGGGCTTCAGGGAATTGGGACACGATGCCGGGATAATCACTCCCGGAACCGTCGGGGAGCTGGACAAGCTGTTATCGGATAAAAATCCCGATTTGCTTATAACACTGGGCTCTCCCGCCTATTTTAAGCCGGAGCTGCTCCGGTACCTGGGAAGCCGGACGGCTTCGGCGATGAAGTGCATTCACTGGGATACCGACGGTATTACCTGGGTGGGTATTGAAATGAATCATATCGGCTTGCAGAAGCCGGACATGGTATTCACCGTATGCCCGGAAATGCTGGAGCTTCTGCGCGGTCAGGGGATGCGGTCCGAAATGCTGTTCTATGCCTCCAGCCCGGTATTCCACCGGCCCGGTCCCGCTGCCGCGGAATTTGAGGGGCAGATTGCCTTTGTAGGCGCATCCTATCCTCAAATACTGCAGAAATTTCCGAATCATTACCGCCGCCTGTCAATGGACGCCCTGTTCAAGCCGCTGCTGAATAACGGGTACAGGGTGGATCTGTACGGCGACAGCCGGCATAAGCAGGTCATAAAAGCATTATACGGCTTCGATATGCCCGACGCATGGGTACACGGATATTGCCCGCATGAGAGCATTTTCCGGATATACTCCGGCTGCAGTATAAACCTGGTTACGCAGAACCATGAGAACACATTGACCAAACGCCTTTTTGAAATACTGGGCGAGGGAGGCTTTGCGCTTTCCTACGACAACGCCGCGCTCAGGGAGCTGTTCACCCCGGGTAAGGAGCTGGCGGTGTCTTCCTCTCCCGATGAGACTCTGGAATTGGTGGAGTATTACAAAAGCAGGCCCGAGGAATATTACAGGATCCGGGAAAATGCGGCGGCCAGCGCCCAAAAGCATACTTACAGGGAGCGGGCGGAATATATTTTAGATAAACTTACTCCGGATTGAATGATCCAAGCAGAAAGAGGCGGGTTTCGTTAGAGGTTCCGAGATATTTTAAATCAGATATTGCAGCGTATATAGACCTTTTATTAGTTACCGGGTGTAAAAATTTTCTTATTTTTATTGAGCTTTGACTCTAATTCTGATATCCTTTTCTTGTTATAATCCTGCTTTCAATGAGCAATTCCCACTCTTTGGTCATGACGCCCGGGAGAGTTTGTATGGTTAATGAACAATCAAGTATTAGGAAAGAATTTACTTATGATGCTTTTATAAGCTATCGGCACATGGAACCGGATATAACAATAGCAAAAAAGCTGCACAGGCTTTTAGAGAGTTACCGTATCCCTAAAAGTGTGGCAAAGCATTGCGGCATCAAAAAAATCAAAAGAGTGTTCCGGGATCAGGAGGAA
Organism: Bacillota bacterium; assembly: GCA_023415815.1. Classification (GTDB taxonomy): domain Bacteria; phylum Bacillota; class Clostridia; order Acetivibrionales; family DTU013; genus JAEZJL01. Next base: position 7,789 of record JAEZJL010000483.1, read on the forward strand.
TTACCTACTTCTGCCGATTTAAGCGAGGATATCCGGATAGCACTGGCGAATTCGCGGTATCTTATTGTTGTTTGCTCAAAAAACACACCACTTTCGGAGTGGTGCTGCGAGGAAATAGATATTTTCAGAAACCTTCATGAAAATAACAGGATACTATCCATTCTCATAGATGGCGAACCTGAGGAGGCCTTTCCTTATCAGCTTAGATTTCGCAGGGAAAAAGTGAAAAACCCGGATGATACATATAGCATTATCGAAAAAGAGGTTGAACCTCTGGCAGCGGATATACGAAGCGGTACATGGGGAAAAGCCCTGAAGAAATTAAAAATCGAAAAACTCAGACTCCTTGCCCCTATGTTGGAAGTAAGCTTTGACGATCTGAGGCAGCGTCATAAAGAACAGTTTATTAAAAAAGCCATAGGTACAATATTGGGAGTATCATTATTCTTTGCAGCATTCGGCGGATTCTCACTTTACCAATCAAATATTATTGCAGTACAAAGCTCACTGTTAATGGAGAATAATGAAGAAATAAAAGTAAAGAATACCGATCTTGAAAATATAAACATCAAATTACGTGATCAGATAACCGAAACTGAGAAACAAAGAGATATGGCGAGTAAGAATGGAGAAGAAGCGATTAAACAGGCAAAAGCTGCCGAAATCAATGCTTCGCTTGCCGCTAAAAACGAAAAACAGGCAATAGAAAGTCTTTACGAGGCTGAAGCTCAAAAAGCTCTTGCGATATCCAATGAAAGGCTTGCCGAAGAAAATGCCCAAAAAGCAACTGAAGCAAAAATTCTCGCATTATCGAATGAAAAAAAGGCGAAAGAACAAAGAGATCAGGCATTAATAAATCAGTCGCTGTATTTGGCCGATCAATCGAGGCAACAGCTTGCCGAAGGTGATAGGATACTGGCTGCTATGCTGGCACTGGAAGCATTGCCGAAGGATCCGGACAATCCTGACAGGCCTTTTGTCATAGAAGCGGAGGCAGCATTAAGACATGCGGATTTGGAAAAATATATAGGAGATTATCGATCAAGGACGATTTTACAACATGACGGTAAAGTTCATTCAATTTCTTTTTCTCCGGACGGGAGTAAAGTGGTTACTTCGTCAGACAATAAAATTGCAAACATATGGGATACAGCAACAGGTGCGAAGCTGGTTCGGTTAGTCGGTCATGGCGATTTCATCACTGCTGCCGAATTTAGTCCGGATGGCAGCAAAGTAGTTACTGCTTCCGCTGATAATACGGCAATTATATGGGATACGACAACAGGAGAAAAACTGGCAACACTGGAAGGACACGGTGGGGGTATTATTACTGCCGTATTCAGCCCGGATGGTAAAAAAGTAGTTACCACTTCTTTTGATAAAACGGCAAGGACATGGGATGCGGCAACAGGTGGAGAAATTGCAAAGCTGGATATCGGCGTTTATAATGATGAAATTTGGTCTAATGCCGAATTTAGTCCGGATGGTGAAAAAGTAGTTACTGCTTCATATTTGGGAACAGCAAGAATATGGGATGCTGAGACGGGCAAAGAGCTTGTTGACTTAAATAGGCACAATCCCAGGATTGATGAAATTAATGCTGTTAGATTTAGTACGGACGGCAGTAAAGTGGTTACAGCATCAAGTGGAGCTGCAAGAATATGGGATGCCGCAACAGGAAAAGAACTGGCTGTCCTTAAAGGTCATAGCAGCTTTGTTGTCAGCGCGATATTTAGTCCCGATGGCCGCAGGCTAGTAACTGCTTCATGGGATAAAACAGCAATCGTATGGGATGTTGCGACCGGAAGGGAACTTATTAGTTTGAAAGGACATAGCGATAAAGTAAATTATGCTGAATTTAATCCGGACAGCAGTAAAATAGTTACTGCTTCAGCTGATAAAACAGCAATTGTATGGGAGGTGGCAACAGGCAGGGAAATAGCCAAGCTGGAAGGGCATGGCGATAGTGTTAATACCGCTAGATTTAGTTTTGATGGGTCTGAAATAATTACTGCATCAGATGATAAAACGGCAAGGATATGGGATATAAGCACAGGTAAAAATCTTGTCAGGCTTAACGGGAATTTTCATGTTGGAACTGTCGAATTCGATCCGAGCGGCAACAGAATGATTGCCGCCGGCAGGATATGGGATATATCAACAGGGAAAGAGCTTGTAAAGCTGGAAGGACTCAAAGGTTCAATAAAAGCTCATGCATTTAGTCCGGATGGCAGTAAAGTTGCCGCTACCATATGGGACAATCATACTGTAAGGATATGTGATGCGTTCACAGGCAAGATACTTGCCACGCTGCAAGGTGGCGATCGGGAGGTGCTAGCCGCAAAATTCAGTCCCGATGGCAGTAAAATGGTTACACTATCGGCTGATTATACAGCAAATGTATGGGATTCGGCGACAGGTATAAAACTTATTACCCTGGATCAGTTTAATTCTTATAAGGTAATTGGATTCAGTCCGGATTGCAGCAAAGCGGTCACGGAAATGGGTGTTAGCAGGAATAACGGGCTGATATGGGATTTACATACGGGAAAAGAGATTGCAAAGCTTATAGGCCATAGACAGGAAATTCAGTCTGCGGAGTTTAGCCCGGATGGCAGCAAGGCGGTTACAGCATCATACGATAAAACAGCAAGAATATGGGATGCAGCAACAGGCGATGTAATTTTTATTCTGGAAGGGCATAAGGATAGAGTTAATACTGCAGTATTCAGTACGGATGGAAGTAAAGTAGTTACGGCTTCGGATGATAAAACAGTCAGGATATGGGATGCGGAAACGGGTAAAGAACTTGTTGTTATGGAAGGACACAGTGATAAAGTTAATTATGCCGAATTCAGTTCAGATAGCAGCAAAGTTATAAGTACGTCATATTATGATGGAACGGCAAGAATATGGGATGTAAAGAGCGGCAAGGAGCTTGACATGCTGCGGACGGATGTGGATTATGCAAATATGTTTCCCGCACGATTCAGCCCGGATGGCAACAGGGCGGTTACCCCATCAAGGGATGGGACAGCAATAATATGGCCTGTCAGAACTCTTAATGAACTTGTGAAGAAGTGTAAAACGAGTTTAAACGAACGGAAATTAAGCTCTGATGAAAAAGCGAAATTCTTTTTAAGGGATAACTCAGAATGAGAATTCAAGATAAGGCATTTTTTTAATGTATTCAATAGGATATGCCAATAAAATTTTTACGGTGTTTACATAGAAATATATGGCCGGGGGAGTGCTTCTCCCGGCCATATATTTCTCATATTTGCTATTTTGCTCAAAAAACACGGAGACCCTGATTTTCAAGCTCCTTTTGCAAAAGCTTTATATCGACCTCGCGCGAGACGCCGCCGCGTTTGACCGACAGGGCCGAGGCGGCACCCGTGGCCTGGCCGGTGACCATGGCGAAATCCACCTGCCTTGTCACGCCGTACGTGCGTCTTTTTCCTGAGACGCAACGGCCTGCCACCAGCAGGTTTTCCACCTTCTGCGGGATGGTGATGCGGTAGGGGACCTGGAAATAGGACTCGGTAAACGCGGGGATGGTGCCCTCCGGTCCGTCTCCGCAGAGCGGATAGATTCCTACGGTATCCTCAAACCTGCCTTCCTCGAAAACATCCCTCAGATTCAACTGGTACTCTCCGACGATTCGCCGTGTTTCGCGTATACCTATAGACATGGAGAATTTCTGCAGCTTTGCGTTTTCCATTCCGTCATAGTACCTGCGCATCACCTCGATGCCCTCGAGGATGCCCTTCCTCGAATCGATTTCGGCACGGGTAAGGCTGAGCACGTCAGTGCCGTCCACCGGTATCCATGCGTGGTTGAGCGCGGGCAGAGCGCGTTTCTCTACGCGGTTGTACACAAAGGCCTTCCTCATGGGATAGGGTGTGGCCACCCCGTCCTCTTCAGCTTTTTTAAAGCCCATGTAGCACATTTTATGCGTATAGGGGTAGCGCGCGGTCGGGTCCTCGTCCACCATTTTTTCAAATTTCTCCACATCAACGTCATTCAGTCCATAGACCAGCGTGCCTCCCATCAGCTCGCCCTTTTTATTGGCTCCCAGGAAATCGTCGGCCATTGCGAAGGGCGCTCCGGCCCGGGCCGCGATATCGCCGTCGCCGGTGCAGTCGATGACGCGCTTTGCGAGGATGGCCTGCCGGCCCGATTTAGACTCGGTGACGGCGCCGGTTATGGCGCCGCCATCCATCAGAGGGGATACTCCATGGCAGTGGAGTATCGGTATTACGCCGTTTTCCTGTATGTATTCGTCGGCGACGACCTTGAAGATTTCCGTATCATATGCAAGGGCTGTTGAAGGACGGAAGAAGGTCTTCTGAACGGCCCCGGCCTTGATCATCCTCTGGTCCAGGTCCTCAACCACGCCGCCGGGCATGGTCGTGCGCTCCTGGCGCCACCAGGACGGAGGCTCCATTGAGCAGAGCGTGAGTACGCCTCCCAGGCAGCCGTATTTTTCGACAAGTATTGTTTTTGCCCCGACGCGGGAGGAACCGACCGCCGCGGCGATGCCCGCCGCGCCGCCGCCGACGACAAGGACGTCGCATTCGGCCAGGACCGGTATCTCGGACGCAGGCTCGTTAATATACTGTTTGCTCATATCTTCACTCTCCTTTTTCAATACTGCACTGCCGCTTAAAACACTCTGAGTCCCTGCCGCCGGAGCTCCTCCTGCAGCAGCCCTATATCGACGCCTCGCGAATGGACGCCCTGCCCTATGGACAGGGCGGAAGCCGCGCCCGCCGCCTGGCCCGTGACCATGCAGAAGTCCATCTGCCGGGTGGTCGGGACAGCGTCCCGCCTGCAGGAAATACAGCGTCCGGCGGCCAGAAGGTTTTCGACCCCCTGGGGCAGGAGGATGCGGAAAGGCACCTGGAAATACGCGTCGGTATATGGGATTTCCTTTATAAACTCACCGTCGGCATATACGGGGAACACGCCTATGGTGTCGTCAAACCGCTCTCTGTTGATGATATCTTCAAAGGTGATGGTGTAATCGCCCACGATGCGCCGGGTCTCCCTGACGCCTATGGTCATGGCGAAATTGCGCAGCCTGGCATTGCCCAGGCCATCCTCCGCCCCGTATTTCCTGAATCTTCTGAGGACCTCAAGCGCCTCTTTTCTCAGCTTTATCTCACCAGCGGTCAGACTCAGCACGTCGGTGCCGTCGAGCTCCCTGTCGTAGGTGGCGAGGTTGATGTTGATATCGCAGGGCGGAATGGAGCTGAAATAAATCCTGTTGAGAGAGTTGCTGAGCGGAGGCTCGCCCGCTTCCTCGGCTTTCTTGAAGGGCCTGTAGTACAGCTTGTGTATGTACGGGTCGCGGCTGCCGGGGTCCTCGTCCATTGCGGCCTCCAGCCTTTCGATGTCGACGTCCGTGGCAAAGAATTTGAGCGTTCCGGCCGACATTTTCCCGGTATCGGGATCGCCCTTGAGGCAGGGCGCTCCGGAACGGGCCACGATGTCGGCGTCGCCGGTGCAGTCGATCACCCGTTTGGCAAGTATTGCGCATCTGCCCGATTTTGATTCGGTAATCACGCCCTTAACGACATTTCCGTCCATATAGGGTATCGTACCAAGGCAGTGATAGACCGGCGTAATGTCATATTCCTTCATGTAGCAGTCGGCCATATATTTGAATACCTCGGTGTCGTAGTTCAGCCCGATGGAAGGCTTGAAGCCGGCCTTTGAAACGGCTCCGAGAGCGATCATGCGCTCCTCGATCTCCTTCTGCACGCCCTCGGGCATGGTGGTCTTTTCCTGCCGGTACCAGGAGGGCGGTTCGACCGCCGAGGCCGTGATATTGCCGCCGAGGCAGGAAAACCTCTCGACGACGACCGTCCGGGCTCCGGCCTTGGCCGCGCCCACAGCTGCCGCCATGCCGGCGGGACCGCCGCCGACCACGGCGACGTCGCATGAAAGCAATACCTCCACCTGTCTGGGAGTTTCTTTCACTGTTTTCACCATATATACACCTCTTTACTTTTAGATGAATTAGATGAAGCTTTTCACTGCGGCAATGGACCCGCCCATATCGCACAGCTGCTGCGGGTCGCAGACCACGTCGATGACGTAGGTTCGGCCGCTCCTTTTTGCCCGCTCCAGGGCGGGGGCGATATCCTCGGGCTTGAATATGCGCTCGGCCATGCAGCCATATCCCTCGGCCACCTTTACATAATCTATGGTACCGTCCTGGTTATACGGCATTGCGACTGCATACTCATATCCGTATGCCGTGTTCTGGTTCTGCCTGATCAGCCCCAGATAGGCGTTATTGACAATGACAACGATGATGGGGAGGCCGTATACCGAAGAAACCGCGATCTCCTCTCCCATAAAGGTAAAGCCGAAATCCCCGAGCACCGTAACGCTGTGGCGCTCAGGAAATGCTGCCTTGGCGCCGATGG
>JAEZJL010000168.1 GCA_023415815.1 Bacillota bacterium
CCTCCGCCGACAACGGCACGTGAACCGCCATCTGATCGCCGTCAAAGTCAGCGTTATAAGCGGTACAAACCAGCGGGTGAAGCTTTAACGCCTTGCCTTCGACAAGTACGGGCTCAAAGGCCTGTATGCCGAGCCTGTGCAGCGTGGGAGCGCGGTTGAGAAGCACAGGATGCTCCTTTATAACCTCCTCAAGTACGTCCCAAACCTCGTTTCTTACCCTTTCAACCATTCTCTTGGCACTCTTTATATTATGCGCAAGGCCGTCGTTCACGAGCTTTTTCATTACGAACGGCTTGAAAAGCTCCAACGCCATTTCCTTGGGAAGGCCGCACTGGAATATCTTGAGCTCCGGCCCTACGACGATGACCGAACGTCCTGAATAGTCGACGCGCTTTCCGAGCAGGTTCTGACGGAAACGTCCCTGCTTTCCCTTGAGCATATCCGAAAGGGATTTAAGCGGCCTGTTGCCGGGGCCTGTTACCGGCCTTCCCCTTCTTCCGTTATCTATGAGGGCGTCAACTGCTTCCTGCAGCATCCTCTTCTCGTTTCTTACTATAATATCAGGCGCGCCGAGGTCGAGCAGCCTCTTCAAGCGGTTGTTCCTGTTGATGACCCTTCTGTAGAGGTCGTTCAGGTCGGAGGTTGCGAACCTGCCGCCGTCCAGCTGCACCATGGGCCTCAGCTCAGGCGGGATTACAGGCACCACATCCATAATCATCCACTCAGGCCTGTTCTGTGAAAGCCTGAATGCTTCGACCACCTCAAGCCTCTTTATCGTCCTGACCCTCTTCTGTCCCGATGCATCGTTCAAATCTGTCCTGAGCTCCTTGGAGAGCTTTTCGAGATCTATTTCCGCAAGAAGGTCCTTGACAGCCTCCGCGCCCATGCCGGCCTTGAACTTGTAGCCGAATTTGTCCACGCTGTCCCTGTATTCCTTCTCGGTCAGTATCTGCTTTTTCGAAAGCGGGGTCTGTCCCGGGTCAATGACCACATAGGATGCAAAATATAATATCTTTTCCAGTGCCCTGGGCGACATATCAAGTATCAGGCCCATCCGGCTCGGTATCCCCTTGAAATACCAGATGTGCGAAACCGGCGCGGCAAGCTCTATGTGGCCCATACGCTCTCTTCTTACCTTTGAACGCGTGACCTCGACTCCGCATCTGTCGCATACGATTCCCTTGTACCTTATCCTTTTATATTTGCCGCAGTGGCATTCCCAGTCCTTCTGCGGTCCAAAAATCCTTTCGCAGAACAAACCGTCCCTCTCGGGCTTGAGAGTCCTGTAATTTATAGTTTCGGGCTTTTTAACCTCACCCCTCGACCACTCTCTTATTTTCTCCGGAGAAGCTAAACCGATCTTTATTGAATCAAAATTGTTCAGTTCAAACATGGCGTTATCTCCTTTTCAAACGTGTTACCTGCTCAGAAATCTTCATCGTCAAGGTTGTCTGCAAAGTCCTCGTCTTCGGCGAATAAGTCCTCTCCGAGAGAATCGTCAAGATTTTCCGGAGTGCTGTTTATATCTCCCAGATCGAAATCGTCCATATCCATGTCGTCGTCGATGATATCCTCGACGGTATCGTCATAATCTGCGACGGGAGTCTCGTCCTCGCGGCCCTCTATATTGACGTTGAGCTCCTCAAGATCATCCTCCACGGATTCCTTTATGGCTATCTCCTCACGCTCCTCGGAATACACCTTTACATCGAGAGCGAGGCTCTGGAGCTCCTTGATCAATACCTTGAAGGATTCGGGAATACCCGGCTCGGGGACATTCTCGCCCTTGACAATCGATTCGTACGTCTTGACCCTGCCGACCACGTCGTCCGACTTGACCGTCAGTATTTCCTGCAGGGTATAGGCGGCGCCGTAAGCTTCGAGCGCCCACACCTCCATTTCTCCGAACCGCTGGCCTCCGAACTGGGCTTTGCCGCCGAGAGGCTGCTGTGTGACCAGGGAGTACGGACCTGTTGAACGCGCATGTATCTTGTCGTCGACAAGATGCGCCAGCTTCAATATATACATGTACCCGACAGTCACCCTGTTTTCGAAGGGGTCCCCTGTCCTGCCGTCATACAGGACCGTCTTGCCGTCTTTTCCAAGGCCAGCCCTGCCCAAGGTCTCGATTATGTCGTCCTCGGTAGCGCCGTCGAATACCGGCGTCGCAATCTCCCAGCCGAGCGCCTTTGCCGCATATCCAAGATGAACCTCGAGCACCTGCCCGATATTCATACGGGACGGCACGCCCAGGGGATTTAAAACTATTTCAAGAGGAGTTCCGTCCGGCAGGAAAGGCATGTCTTCCTCGGGCAGTATTCTGGATATAACACCCTTGTTGCCATGTCGTCCGGCCATTTTATCTCCGACGGATATCTTTCTCTTCTGCGCTATATAGCACCTTACAAGCTGGTTTACTCCCGGCGGCAGCTCGTCGCCGTTCTCTCTCGTAAAGACCTTCACGTCTACGATAATACCTGATTCTCCGTGCGGAACCCTGAGCGAGGTATCCCTTACCTCCCTGGCTTTTTCACCGAATATGGCCCTGAGGAGCCTTTCTTCGGCTGTAAGCTCGGTCTCGCCCTTGGGCGTTACCTTGCCGACCAGTATGTCGCCGGACCTCACCTCAGCGCCGATTCTTATGATACCCCTGTCATCCAAATCCTTGAGGGATTCTTCGCTGACATTGGGTATATCGCGCGTTATTTCCTCGGGTCCAAGCTTTGTATCCCTGGCTTCCGCCTCATATTCCTCTATGTGGATGGATGTGAATACATCGTCCTTAACAAGCTTTTCGCTTATCAGTATGGCGTCCTCGTAATTATAGCCCTCCCAGGTCATGAAGCCGATGAGGATGTTTTTGCCGAGAGCGATTTCACCCTGGTCCGTGGAGGGGCCGTCAGCAATGACGTCGCCCTTCTGCAGGACTTCGCCTTTTCTCACTATCGGGCGCTGGTTCGTACAGGTCCCCTGGTTTGAGCGTATGTACTTGAGCAGCTTGTAAACGTCTTTTTTGCCTTCCTTCGTCCTTATAACGATTTCACTGGCGGAGACCTTGTCAACGGTACCGGCGTTACGTGCAAGTACGACTACGCCCGAGTCCCTGGCAGCCTTGTACTCAATACCGGTGCCGATTACAGGCGCGTCCGGCTTGATAAGCGGCACGGCCTGGCGCTGCATGTTCGAGCCCATCAGAGCACGGTTTGCGTCGTCGTTCTCAAGGAAGGGTATCATTGCGGTGGCGACCGAGACCAGCTGCTTCGGAGAGACATCCATAAAGTCGACACGGTTGCTTTCGACCTCAAGTATGTCATCCTTGAACCTGGAAAGGACCTTTTTCGCTATGAACCTGCCGTCGCTGCCGAGCGGCTCATTTGCCTGCGCAACGATGTACTGGTCCTCCTCGTCTGCCGTGAGGTATCTGATTTCGCTTGTTACCAGGCCCTTCTCCTTGTCGATCCTTCTATACGGAGCTTCAACAAAGCCGTATTCGTTGATCCTGGCATAGGTGCTGAGAGAGCCGATAAGACCGATATTCGGACCTTCAGGCGTCTCTATGGGGCACATGCGGCCATAGTGGGAGTGGTGGACGTCGCGCACCTCGAAGCCTGCCCTTTCCCTGCTCAGACCTCCCGGGCCGAGCGCGCTCAGCCTTCTCTTGTGGGTGAGCTCAGCAAGCGGATTGGTCTGATCCATGAACTGGGAAAGCTGGCTGCTGCCGAAAAATTCCTTTATGGCGGCTGCCACCGGCCTGATGTTTATCAACGCCTGAGGCGTAACTATGTCTATATCCTGGATGGTCATTCTTTCCCTGACGACCCTTTCCATCCTGGCCAGACCTATCCTGAACTGGTTCTGGAGAAGCTCTCCGACACAGCGGAGCCTTCTGTTGCCCAGATGATCTATATCGTCCGGGTTGCCCACGCCGTAGTTCAGGTGTATAAAATAATTAATGGACGAAATGATATCGTCTACCGTAATATACTTTGGCACGAGCGTATCGTAATTTTCCTTAATAGCCTTTTTCAAGGCCTCCGGAGTCTCATTCTCCTTGATCAGCTTTTTAAGGACTTCGTAGCTGACCTTCTCCGTGACTCCCAGATCCGTTGTGTCAAAGTCGACAAACAATTTCAGGTCCACCGTGTTGTTCCCTATTACCCTGACTTTTTTACCCTCTATATTAAGATATACGGAATTGATACCCGAATTCTGGATTTCCTCGGCCTTCTGCCTGTCGATCTTCTCATCCTCGGCAACGAGGAGCTCCCCGGTAACCGGGCTCACAATGTTTTCAGCAGCCCTGAGGCCATATATCCTGGAAGCTATGGACAACTTCTTGTTGAATTTGAACCTTCCGAATTTGGCAAGGTCATATCTTTTCGGGTCGAAGAACAGGCCGTTCAGGAGGGTGCTTGCGCTCTCCACCGTGGGCGGCTCGCCCGGCCTGAGTCTTTTGTAGATTTCGAGAAGTCCTTCGTCGGAGGTCTTGGCGTTGTCCTTCTGGATCGTAGCCAGTATGCGTTCGTCCTCGCCCAGCAGCTCGGTGATGGCAAGGTCAGTACCGTAGCCGAGCGCGCGCAGAAGCACGGTTATGGGCAGCTTTCTGGTCCTGTCTATCCTCACGGACATCACATCGTTTGAATCGGTTTCATATTCCAGCCATGCGCCGCGGTTGGGAATCACGGTCGCGGAAAACAGCTGTTTGCCTGTCCTGTCAAGCTTGGAGGAATAATAGATACCGGGCGATCTTACAAGCTGGCTGACGATAACCCTTTCGGCGCCGTTTATGACAAACGTGCCGTTATCCGTCATCAGGGGAAAATCACCCATGAAAATTTCCTGCTCCTTGACCTCGCCCGTCTCCTTGTTGATGAGGCGGACTTTTACCTTCAGCGGAGCGGAGAAGGTCGTATCCCTCTCCTTGCACTCCTCGACGCTGTACTTGGGATTGTCGTCCTCAAGCTTGTAATCGGGAAACTCAAGTATCAGATTACCTGTATAGTCGGTAATCGGGGAAACATCCCTGAAAACTTCGCGCAATCCCTCTTCGAGAAACCACTTGTAGGAATTTTTCTGCACCTCGATAAGATTGGGCATTTCGAGCACTTCATCGATTTTGGAATAGCTCATTCTTGTATTCCGGCCCATTTGAACGGGATGTACCATTAAAAATCACCTCATAAATTATGATTTGTTGCAATGTGAACAACTCTACATGAAGGATTTGTATTCATGCATTAACCGGATCACTTTATGTATCTGTAAATACTCCAGTGTATGTTTAAGCTTTTAGTAGTATTATTAAAAGCTTTGGGGGCAATTCCATCAATAGCCATTAAAATATTATTCACACTTATTGTCTTGACTATACTCCTGTGCTATAATCTATTGTAGTGGATAGTTTTAACGCAAAGTAAAACTTCCCGCAGTTTATAACGCAGTTTATAATTCTAACATACCGGTGTCAACTTGTCAATGTTTTCGTAAATCGCTCTTTCATCCGTACAATAAATCAGAACCGCTGAAATTTAAAGCTTTCAGCTTTTTTTATATCTACCGTTCAGCGATGTATGAAAAAATAAAATCCGACGCAAAAAAGCTGCCGGCAATGACGGCAGCTTTTCAGGCTTTTTAGGACAAACTATTTGGCTGACTTTATTATTTGATTTCTACAGTTGCGCCGACTTCCTTGAACTTGGCTTCAGCGGCAGCGGCTTCATCCTTGGACACGTTTTCCTTAACGGTCTTGGGAGCTCCGTCGACGAGGTCCTTGGCTTCCTTGAGGCCGAGGCCGGTCAGTTCCCTGACAACCTTGATAACCTTGATCTTTTCAGCTCCAACGTCCTTGAGGATTACGTTGAACTCGGTCTTTTCTTCGACTACGGGAGCTGCCGCAGCGCCGGCTGCAGGAGCTGCAGCAACAGCCACAGGAGCTGCTGCGGATACTCCGAACTCTGTTTCAAGAGCCTTTACGAGCTCCGACAATTCCAATACGGTCAACGCCTTCACGTCTTCAATCAATTTTAAAACTTTATCACTGGCCATTTAAATTTACCTCCATATAATTTTAATTATTGTTTTAATTTTCATGCGCTTTCTTTCTGATCCGCTATAGCCTTGAGAGCGACAACCAGACCTCTCAGGTTTCCGTTAAGGACATTTACGAAGCCGGATATCGGAGCATTGAAGCCTCCGAGCACCCTTGCGATAAGGACCTCCCTCGGCGGGAGCTCAGCCAGGGCTTTTATGCCTTCGATATCGATGATCCTGCCCTCGACAACGCCGACCTTCAGCTCTAACTTTTCATATTTCTTGGCGTACTCGCTCAGAACCTTGGCCGGAGCCACAGGATCGCTTTCGCTCGAAGCCATGGCCGTAGGACCGTTGAGATACGTATCAAGGCCCTCCAGACCGTTTTCGTTTGCGGCAAACCTGGTAAGGGTATTTTTTACAACCTTGTAATCAACTCCTGCTTTTCTGAGAGCGCTTCTGAGCTCGGTATCCTGCTCTACGGTAAGGCCTCTGTAATCAGCGAAAACTATAGCCTTTGCGGCTTTCATTTTCTGACTGATCCCATCGACCACCTCACGCTTTTGATTTATGGTTTTTTCCTTCGGCAAATCTATTCACCTCCCTGAAGCTAGAATAATATCTCCGGGGCG
>JAEZJL010000207.1 GCA_023415815.1 Bacillota bacterium
GTGTTAGTTTACGAAATATGTGCCGTTATTTGTTATAACAATTTTATTCTTTTTGTCTTCTGCGATTTTGTTATATTTCTTTTCTTTTAACAGCTGACCCAGCTGCAGGCATTCATCCTCTGTTCTAATAAATTCTCCTGCTTTTTCTACGACTCTCGTACCTCCGAACCAAACCCTCGGATCGAAATATGATCTTATCTCACCAAATAATTTCTCTTTCTTCAGGTCATATACATAATACAGGATGCCATTTTGATAGCTCTTTACATAGCTATGCCTCTCATCCCTTATGACTACTTCTGTCCCATCGTTTGTAACAGTAACTCTCCCGATATCCTCTCCAAAAAAATAGTCTTTATATATTAAATTGTTCACTTTTTCTTCTTTATAGGATGCCGGTTTCAGGGTTTCATATGTTAAAAGCAAATCGTTATTATTTATATGAATGCTTCTGTTCAATAAATACAAACCCGTACAGCATATTAATAACAGGATAATAATGCTAACGCCCAGCATTATTTTATTTTTCAAAAACCGCTTCATTTTTACCCTCCTTATTAATCATATACTACCGAGTAATTCCTCGCACCATAATAGCAGAGGAACAGCCAAACCTAATTAATTTCTTTACTATCGCTTCCATAGCTCAACGGAAAAGAATGCGAGAGGATCACAAGTGTTGCAGCTGCAAACCGAAGAAAATCGAAATTATTCATCCTGCCTTTCATTAAGTCTTTTAGCAGTACACCATCCATTATTATCGGTACCTCGCATTTCATAGTATACTATGCAGGTCGGGATGATTGTACCATATTTTATTCTTATGTGTAAACATAATATGAAAGCAGCTGACGATTTCGTTATAGGCCATACGGCCTCAGTACAGCTTCGATATTGCTGTTGATCGCGCCGACATTTATGCTGCCGATCGTCGTATCCCTCAGGGGCATATCGGTATGCAGATGGCCTGCCCGATTCTAAGCCGATTCGGATCGAGTCCGGGATTTGCCGCGGTTAATTGCGACATGCCGATTCCAAACCTGTTCGCTATCAAATAGAGCGTATCGCCCTGTCTGATGGCGTATTGATAACTATTTGCGGGACACTGCCTATATGGGAAAAAATCATATGTCTTGAAAACCATTATCCCTGGCCTGTTTTCAGGTGTAAGTCATCTTATGTATACTATGATGCAAAACCTGGCCTGTTACATTTAGGGGTCTATAAGATCGTAATCGACTTTGCCGGGCATCTTTCTGGTAGGATTCGGTCTCAGCTTCCTGATGGCGTCTGTGAAAATAGTTTGCAATTTTCCGGCATCATTGCAAGCCTGAACGTTAAAACCCCGCCCCTATACCGCGGGACAACTTACGGCATGTGCTTTTGATAATGACCCTGCAACTGCTGTTTACCGGCTTTGCCACCTGAAACTCGGTATTATCCGTTATGCCAAACCCGGCGTCTATGATCTTTAAAATCGCTTCCACCAGGCTTTCGGCCTCAACTGTAAAATCTCTGCCGTTCAGTTCTATGTTCAGCTTCATACCAGCGCCCCTATTAGAATTCTACAATATTATTCGCAAGCCGGTACAAGCTTTCAGGGGTATCAAGCAAAATAATAACGGATGTGTACTCCTCCAACGTGTGGTTGCCTGAAGCAATCTTCCTTGCGGCGGTATGCCCCACGTACCTTATATGCCATGACTCGTACAGGTAGTCTGTGATATTTCCCTTTTGGAAAAGGATAAAAAGGCCGAATTCGGGGGCATTAGACGCCCGCCGCCGTCCTTCCGGGGTGTCGCTGAAAGCCTGCGTCAGCGAATTGCCTACCGACGGGCCGGATACATCGATGGAGAGTCCTGTGAGGATATAATAAAATAGAACAGCACGCCTCTTTCGGTATTTCTAGCTCCATATTGCGCATTATGGAGCTTGAGGATCTTCGCCGATATGGCAAGGCCAAGTCCCGTACCCCCGTTATCTCTGGCCCTTGAAGGCTCGATGCGGAAAAATCTGTCCCATATCCTGTCCAGCTTGTCTCCGGGGATTTTTATACCCTCATTCTCAATGCAGAAGATAATTCCATTTTCCTGCTTTTTGATTTCAATTCGTACGGCTCCGCCGGAGGACGTGTGCAGCAGAGCGTTGGATGTGAAATTCCTGATTACCTGTCCAAGCTTTGCGCGGTCGGCAAAGACCTCGGCGCACGCTTGCGCAGTCCGTACCGCGGGCTTTATCCGCTTTTCCTCCATCAAGCCGCCGAATTCTTCCAAGACCTCCCCGGCCAGACGGTTCAGATCAAAGACTTCTTTATTCAATGCCTGGGTATTTGATTCCATCCGCGACAATTCAAGCATGTTTTGCACCAGGGAATTCATCCTGTCAACCTCGTATTGCAATCTTTCGATATATCTTTCCCTCTTGTCCCTGCGTATGTCGTCCCTCAATGCCTCCACATACCCCCCCATAGCTGCGATAGGCGTTTTCAGCTCATGTGAGGCATTCGATACAAATTCCTTGAGCTCCGTTATCGTGGAATTAAGCCTGGATGACATCGTATTCAGGCTGTCTGAAAGACTGCCCAGCTCGTCGTGGGAATGTATCTCGCAGCGGACGCTGAAGTCCATATTTGACATTTTGGATGCGGCCGCATTAATCTTAAGCAGGGGCTTAGCCACCATCCTTGAATAGGGATAGGAAAGAAACAAGACAAATACAATCGCGGCGGAAAAAATATACCAAACATAGTTCCTTATCACTCCCACCGCTTCGTCTACCGGCTGCAGCGGGACTATGGCAAATATGGCTTCCTTGTTCCCGCCCTTCGCGGTAACAGGAAAAATGAACATTTTATATTTGTACCCGGTTGTCATATCACGGTATTCCTGTATCCGACGATCGGAGGGAATCTTTATATTCTCCCCCTGCCACTGTTTCAGCGCGGCTTTTAGCGCCGCATAAGGGGAGTTTATATTTTCATATTCGTCTTCATTCAGAAGCCTGAGATATTCGACCGTCCCTTCCAGCCGCACCAAATCGTCCCTTTTCGGATTTTGTACGCTCCCGGACAGGGAGGCCGGTCCGTCCGCTTCCCCGGCATCTCCGCGCGACCATTCGGAATCGCCTACGCTTATCATATAAGGCTTTAATTTCGAGCCGTCTTCATTAAATGATCCTGTCAGCCTTACTTTTCCGCCGTTTTGCAGGCCATCGGCTTTCAGTTCGCCAATGTAGGAAATATCGTTGAGATCGACCATGTACTTCCTTCCATCCTTGTCTCTTACCTCCATCTCCATTCCGCCGTATATGTTTCTTCCGTAAACGTCGATAATCGTCAGCTGGATATCATACATGCCGGACATGGCTACTATTTTGTCGTTAAGTTTAGCCCTGTTCCAGCCGGCTCCGGCGTACCCGATGCAGAACTCTTCTATTCCCTTCACGGAATGCCGCTCTTTTTCCGCGTAATAGAATCGATCCAGAAACAATAACTGAAATATAAATACGGCTGATATAAATACCAGAAACATCGCCGCCGAAACAAAAAATAGCTTCCAGGTTATGCTTGTCTGCCTGGTTTCAAGTTTTTGGCGCATATTCGCGAACCGTTTCATCATAGGCTCTCCTCAAACTTGTAGCCGGCTTTGACCCGTGTTTCTATATGCATGGCTTTACTGCCCAGCTTTGACCGCAATCTGCGTATGTGCGTATCGACGGCCCTTGAATCCCCAAAGTAGTCATATCCCCATACTTTTGTCAGGAGCAGCTCTCTTGTCATCACCCTGTTCCTGTTTTCCATCAACACGACCAGCAGGTCGTATTCCTTTGGCGAAAGCCCGATCCTTTGCCCGTCTATGGTAACAGTCCTCGAAAGAAGCTCGACCCGGATACCGGCTGCGGAAAGAATATCCCTGTCCTCTCCGCCTACCGTACCGTTTGAACGCTTCAAAAGGTTTTTTGATTTCGCCAGGAGCACTTTCACGCTGAAGGGCTTTGTGACATAGTCGTCCGCCCCAAGCTCATAGCCCGTTACCTTATCCTCCTCGCCGTCCCTGGCCGTTATGATGATAATAGGTATTGCAGACGCTTTTCTAAAACGCCTGCATAATGAGAACCCATCGATCCCCGGCAGCATGATGTCCAAAAGCGCCAGGTCGTATTTGTCCTCTTCCCACAATTCAAGCGCTTTCAGTCCATCCTGCATTCCATCTACTGCGAAGCCGTCATTCTCAAAATAATCGGTGATTATCTC
>JAEZJL010000257.1 GCA_023415815.1 Bacillota bacterium
CCTCCTTATGATATAAAGCGGCCTGCCCTTTGCTTCGTCGTATATCCTCCCTATGTACCCGCCTATGATGCCCAGCATGATGAGCACGATGCCGTTGAAAAGCAGGCTGACGGCCAGGGTTGAGCTCCAGCCCGGAGTGGTTTTGTTGGTAAAGGCGCCCTCGTAAAGCACTACGACAAGATATATGAAGCTGAAGAGCGACAGGAAAAAGCCGACGTAGGATGCCAGCTTGAGCGGCTTGTAGGAAAAGGAGGATATGGCGTCGAAGGCGAATCTGAGCATCTTTTTGAAGGGGTACTTGGTCTCGCCCGCATAGCGTTTTTCTCTCGTGAATTCTATCCCGGTCTGCTTAAAACCCAGCCAGCTTATAATTCCCCTCACGTATCTGTTTCTCTCATTCACCAGCTTGAGGGCGTTGCAGACGTTCCTGTCGATCAGCCTGAAATCGCCCGTATCCACAGGGATATCAATGTCCGTGAGCTGCCGCAGCAGGCGGTAGAACACCCTGGCGGTGAATTTTTTGAAGAGAGTTTCGCCCTTGCGCTCCAGACGTTTCCCATATACGACGTTGAAGCCCTCTTTCCATTTTCTCACCATTTCGGGGATGAGCTCGGGAGGGTCCTGAAGGTCCGCGTCTATGACTATAATGGCCTCGCCCGCCGCATAGTCCATTCCTGCAGTTATGGCCAGCTGGTGGCCGAAGTTCCTGGAAAAGTCAATGAATTTTATGGTCTTGTCCGTCTCGCAGATTTCATTAATGATGGAGGCCGTCCTGTCCCTGCTTCCGTCATTGACAAATATGATTTCGTAGGTCTCCCCGATGGAGTCCATCACGTTTTTCAGTCTTCGGCAGGTTTCATGAATGACCGCCTCCTCGTTGTAAACGGGTACGACAGCGGAAAGCTTAACTGTATCCGGCATCAGGCACACTCCTCGATAGCATGGTATGGACGGAAAGAATCCGCCATGAATATTTTTCCATCAAGTGCCCGATATCATACGTGAA
Source organism: Bacillota bacterium (assembly GCA_023415815.1). Lineage (GTDB taxonomy): Bacteria > Bacillota > Clostridia > Acetivibrionales > DTU013 > JAEZJL01. The sequence continues at coordinate 1,007 of JAEZJL010000257.1, forward strand.
TTCTATTTATAAATAACTTTTTTATAAAGGACGAAGTTCCATGAGACGACCGCGCCAATGGCAAATACCTTCGCAAGCAGGTACTGAATGCCCAGCAGCGTGACGAGGACATGCATTATGAGGTCCGAAGCCCCCAGGTTGAATACAAAAAGCGCCGCATACATGAGAAGCTGTTTTTTGAGGCTGCTTTTCGATTTGAAGGACCAGAACCTGTTCATAAAAAAATTAAACCAGAATATGATTGTAAGTGCAATGGAGTTTGCTTCTATAACGGATAATTTCACCACATCTCGGAAGACGTATAACAGCGACAGCTCAATCGCGGCGGAGCTGAAGCCCGTCACAAGGTAGCGGACAAGCTGGTGAAAGGCTTCGGGTTCCAGCATGTCGGAAAACAGCTTATTCTTTTTCAGCTTCTGAAGGATTCCCGAATCCAAAATACGAACCTCCGTAAGTGATCGGGCGGGCGGCGTCGGCCGCCCGCCTCAAATGATTATTTACCAATCAATGAAACAATATTCGCCTCAACGTCTTTTTCGCTGGCCGGCGCTTTTACGCCGCCGTAAAGCGACCAGGTCTCGATATGCTCGCAGGTCTCGTCTGTCCCGAGGATCACGACGGGGCTGAGGCTTTCCATCTCCAGCATCACATTGTTCGTATAGGTTTCATAGGAGGATGCGGAGTAGTCGGGGTAATCGATGCCGTCCACATGCTCGAACTGCTTTACAAAAAGATGCCCGTGGTTTGCGTAGGCCACCCAGCCGGATTCTACAGGAAGACCTATTTTGAACGGTGTTTCCGCCTTTACGTCCTGAGAAAGCAATATGTATTTCTCGCCCCACTGCACCCTTTTGTCGTTCAGCTTTGTATAAGGCCAGAGGGAAAGCATGCCGTTGGGAAGCAGGCCTGTGTCGCGTGTATTCAGGGGAAGTATTTCCTTTCCGCCCGCAGCCATCACGGAGAGGGCCCAAACGGAAAGCTCTATATCCCAGGCGCCCCTGTTTGTAAGCCTGTGGCTCACGGTTACCCTGGATGAATCGGGGGACATGGCAATTTCAATTTCCTTATCCAGCTGCGTCCATGCTTCCGTCGGCTGGCTCAGTACGATGCCGTATTTCTTCTTGCGCCAGGCTACCCTGGAATTGTCCGGCTGGTATGTGCGCGGCATGTTCTCCGGGCTGTGCCAGAGCCTATGGCCTCCGTAAATCTTCCACTCGTCGCCGCCGGTTGTGCCGACCTGCTCCTTGTTTTCAAAAAATTCGTTCTCTTTGCCCGCAAGGCCGAAGCGGATTATTCTCGGTCCAACGTCCGTAGTGGCAATCAGGTCCACAATCCCGTTCGAGACCTCCACGCAGTTCTTCCAGCCACCGTATTCAACCTTCTTAATATTAACAGCACCCATAAAAACACCTCCATAGTTTTGTATAGTATTTTTTTCAAATATTCTTCAGCATCCAAAGCAGCATTAAAAGGTGTATTCCAAGTAAACTCAGCACCCCAAAATGGACATACCTCCACGCACCCATCGGCCGGAAAGGAGTATCCAACCAGCCTCAGCGTCAAAAGGGGACATATCTCGACGCACAGCCCGCCGGCGGGAGAGATGTGTCCCCTCACATTATACCCCAATGCCTCTTGCAATCACAATACTTATCACATTTTCTATTGCCACAGGGGAATAATATGGTATAATAAATGCAGGAATGGAAGCGGGAGGCTGCAAAATGAAGTTTACAAAAATGCATGGCATAGGCAATAATTATATATATGTCAACTGCCTGGAAAAGGAGTTGGAAAATCCCTCGGAGCTGGCCGTACGCCTGAGTGACAGGCACTTCGGGATAGGCTCTGACGGCCTGGTGCTCATCCTGCCGTCAAAGACCGCCGATTTCAGGATGAGGATGTTCAACTCGGATGGCTCGGAGGCCGAAATGTGCGGCAACGCAAGCCGCTGCGTGGGCAAGTATGTATACGATTACGGCCTTACCCGCAGTAAAACCGTCAGCATAGAGACGCTTGCAGGCATAAAGGTGCTTGAGCTGTCGATAAATGACGGAAAAGTTGCACTTGTCAGAGTGGATATGGGCGAGCCGATCCTCAAACCGAGGGATATACCTGTAGACAGCGATAAGGATATATTCAAGGCGGAGCCCGTGACGATATTGGACCGCACATTTAATGTGACCTGCGTCTCCATGGGAAATCCCCATGCCGTCTCTTACATAGACGATGTGGACAATTTCCCCCTTGAGGTTTACGGACCGAAAATGGAAACGAACGCGCTCTATCCCAGGAAAATAAACTCCGAATTCGTCCAGGTGCTGGACAGACAGACCTTGAAAATGAGGGTGTGGGAAAGGGGCGCTGGGGAGACGCTCGCATGCGGCACCGGAGCCTGCGCCGTAATGGTGGCCTCGGTCCTGAACGGATACTGCGGCAGAAAAGCGACCGTCAAGCTGCTCGGAGGCGACCTCACGCTTGAATGGGACGAAAACAACAACCACGTATACAAAACAGGCCCCGCAACCAAAGTATTCGACGGCGAAGTGGAAATATAGGAAAGGAAAGAATTTACATATGGCACTGGTCAATGAAAATTATCTTAAACTGCCCGGCAGCTATCTCTTTGCCGAGATCGCAAGGAGAAGGGACGCATTTATCAAGGAAAATCCGAAAGCCGAAATCATAAGGCTGGGAATAGGGGACGTCACAAGGCCGCTGCCTGGGGAGGTAATAAAGGGCCTTCACAAGGCAGTTGACGAGATGGGCGACGAGAAGACCTTCAAGGGCTATGGCCCCGACGGCTACGGCTATGGCTTTCTTATTGAAAAAATCGTAAAAACGGATTACCTGCCCAGAGGGGTCGTGCTGGACGAGGATGAAGTATTCGTAAGCGACGGAGCCAAAAGCGATACGGCAAACATCCAGGAGATATTCGGGACCGGTAATATCATAGCGCTTACCGATCCGGTCTATCCGGTATACCTGGACAGCAACGTTATGGCGGGCAGAGCCGGCAATTACGACAGCGCCGCCGGCAGGTTCGACAGGGTCGTATATATGCCCTGTACCTCGGAAAACAGCTTCGCACCGGAGCTTCCGAAAAGCAGGGTGGATATGATATACCTCTGCTTCCCGAACAACCCCACTGGAATGACTATCTCAAAGGCCGAGCTGAAAAAGTGGGTTGATTACGCCAGGGCGAACAGGGCGGTTATACTTTATGATTCGGCTTATGAGGCATATATCAGCGAAAAGGACGTACCCCACAGCATTTATGAGATCGAAGGCGCAAAGGAAGTCGCCATAGAATTCAGAAGCTTTTCAAAGACGGCGGGCTTTACCGGTACAAGGTGTGCTTATACCGTAGTGCCGAAGGCGCTTATGGCATATACCGCGGACGGGAGCGAGGTTTCGCTGAACAAGCTATGGTACAGGCGTCAGACCACCAAATTCAACGGCGTCGCATACATCATCCAGAAAGCGGCAGCCGCCGTATACAGCGAGGAAGGCCAGAAGCAGATCAGGGCGATAGTCGAATATTATATGACCAATGCCCGGATAATAAGGGAAGGGCTCATCAGCATCGGCATCCAGGCATTCGGCGGAGTGAACGCCCCCTATATATGGCTGAAGACCCCGAACGGCATGGACTCCTGGGACTTTTTCGACAAGCTGCTCAATGAAGCCAATATCGTCGGCACGCCGGGCGTGGGCTTCGGACCCAGCGGCCAGGGATATTTCAGGCTAACTGCCTTCGGAAGCAGGGAGAGCACCGAAGAAGCAATGAAGCGCTTCAAGTCGAGACTCAGGCTTTGATATGAAATCGTTAAAAACCCGGGCGGCCATTGCCCGGGTTTTTGTATTAAAAGCGGGCTCATACATATACTAATCCTCATAATACTGCCGCGGTTATAGATTATGCATACTTATACGGTTGATTTGAGGGTTTTATGAAGCTTCGCAAAATCATTTTCATGTTTTTGATTATGCTGTCCGTGGTTTTGTTCGCTAACGGCGTCTATGTGCTGACTGTGCTCAGCGGAAGGCACTCGGTGAATAAAGCGCCGGAGCCCCCCAGGCAGCAGCAGGGCACGACCTACCATCTTGAAAGCAGCATAAGCGACGCGCGTCCCGTGAACCTGCTTGTCCTCGGACTGGACAAGGAGATGGTCAGGACCGACGTAATACTTCTGTTCAATTACGAGCCCGAACAGTCGAAGCTTAATATACTGTCCGTCGCCAGGGATACGAGGGTCCTGGATAGGGGGAGGTTTTCGAAGATAAACGCCCTCTACTCCTCGGGGGGCGAAAAGCTTGTCGCAGAGGAAATTGGCAGGATGACGGGACTGCCTGTGGATTACTACCTGACATTGGATTTCAAGGGCTTCCGAAAAATAATCGATACGCTCGGAGGCGTAGATTTCAACGTCCCCTTCCGGATGAAGTATGACGACCCGGACCAGAATCTCCATATCAATCTTCGTAAAGGCCGC
>JAEZJL010000283.1 GCA_023415815.1 Bacillota bacterium
GCATAACGGAGACGCGGCAAAAGCCCGTGGGATTCCGGATCCCTCTATCTTTCGCATGCTCGGCGTCCTGCCCGGCTGCCGAAATCAAAAAGGCCCCGATAAAGGCACAGTTTAATAAGGGAACTTGTTGAACCATAGCCCAAACCGTTACGGAAATGAAGTGTGCGAGGCATTATCGTTACGATATGCCTTGTTCAATAGCCACAAGACAAGAGAGTTCACGGTTATAGAAAAGCAGGTCGATAAAGAAATCTTTATTTCCAACCTGAACACGATATTCCTCCCCGATGAAAGAAAAATCCTTGCCGAATTCCAAGATAAAGTCTTTCAGGTGAGCAACGATGGATTTACGTAGTACATTTTCCTTATGCTTATGCGGCAGGTCAAGAAATTCAAGAACATAACTGTCGCGAAGTGCAGTTAAACCTTGACTTTTAGCGATAAACAATTTGTTCTTTTCATCAGAAAGCATGGTGCGCTCAAAGAGCATGCTGTCAATTTGGCGTTCCAGCTCTCTCTTAGAATAACGGTTTTTAACCGCAAGCGTCAGGTAAAATTCCCGTGCTTCAACCTTTTTTGCCCGCGACATGATAATCAGATTATTCGTCCAGTTAATTTCTCGCACCAGTGGTGCGAGTTTCTCATTGTCAAAATAAATCTCGTAAAATTGCTTCATGCGCCAGATATTTGAGGAAGAAAAGCCTTGAATACCTATATATTGATTTTGAATGAAATCCGCGAAATCATTGACAACCGACTTCCCCCAGCCGTTTATCTTGACCTTTTCACTGATATATTTGCCGATATCCCAATACATTGAGATGAGTCCACGGTTGACAGCACGGAATGCATTCTCCCGTGCTTTTTCTATTATGGAGAGGATTTCGCCAAAATCCTCAGGGTTGTTTTTGGACAAATCCTTGCTCATCAAGTTACCTCCGCTGCAAGTCGTATTCAGTGAAGACAATTCTAATTCTACTCCTTAACGGAAATGTCGTTTTGCTCACAAAAAGATAGAAAGACCTGCTTCGCCATTTTATTGGGATGGGTCTTACCGTTCTCCCAACGATTAATTGTAGCGAAACTTACATTCAAGGCGCGGGCCAAATCCTCTTGGCTCATATTCATTTTATCGCGTGCCATTTTCACTATTGCGGAAAAATCCACTTGTTTTCACCTCTTACTGACGATTATAGCATGTGTTATAACATTCTTCAATCTTGAGAGGTATTATAAACACAATTCAGTAGCTATCATCGCCAGCCTGTGATATGTTGTGCGGGTCTGGTACGCTGCCTCGATTGCGGAGAAGTCATGATGCAACGGGCGCATACCATGGACGCTGTAAAAAACTGAGGACAACGTGCTTGGAAAGGTAACCAATGAGCAGTTCAGAATGCTGTCCGGTGACTACAGCACAGAGCAAAAAAATGTAAAAGAGCGTATTCCTAAATCAGCGGGACGCATCGAAGAACTGCAAAACTCTATCGCCAATGTTACCCGATTTATCGATAAAGCAAAACGGTATACCCATATAACTGAGTTAAACGGTGAACTTCTGAACCTCTTTATCGAAAATGAAGTCGGCGAGCGTGGAGAAAGATACTCCAGAACTTCGGAGCAAGGAATCGTAATTCACTACCGTGACATCGGCGTCATCGGAGCTTTCGCCGAAGAAGCCGAGAAAATAGCTGAACAACGGCAAAGGCAGACAACTTAATCTGCTGTCTGCCTCACCTGATACCCACAGTTCAAAAAACATCCCTCTGGGAATCCGCATAAAACGGAGCCTTTTTGAAAGTACGCTTTTAACTTCGTATCTCTATGCGGGTTCAAAGGCTTGCGAACGCCTGTCTGCCCTCGGCAATGCCGATCTCGACCTCGAAGCTTTTGACCTCTCCGGGCTTGATATACTGCAGCTCCCCCCGCTTCCGCGCCTCGGCCCTGCCTTCGCAGTACCAGGTGCCCGGCTCGAGGCCGGCCACGTATTCCTGCTCGCCCATCTGCTTCCATTCCACCAGATTGGGAAGCTGCGATTTTTTATATTTCACATACGCTCCAAGTCCGTTCGCGCCGAGCCCGGGATTGAAAAGACCCGCATATGCCCAGCCCTCCGCATTCGGAGTTATGTCGTGGTAAAAGCATTGCTCGGAGTAATTCTGCGTCGGGGCCTGGAAGCTCTTGAAGGAGCCCATGCCCTTCGAGGCCTCTTCGGTCCTTGGCGTGGTCACTGCCGGAGGCATGATGAGCTCGGTATTTTCACTGACGATAGGATACCCGAAATTGACATGGTAAAGCAGCATGAAGGGTTGCTGCTGAAAGCCCTCGTTTTCAATCGTATCGGTGATGCGCAGCTTGTTTTCTCCCAGCCTTGAGGAAATCTCCCGCGTCCTTACGATATGCACTCCTCCGGTGCTGCTCTGGCGCACCCTGCCTCTCACTTTCATGATATAATCGTCGCCGTCCCACTCGTTAAGGATCGAAACATCCTCGGAGGGCAGATTGCTGCTCTGACCGTGAAGCCCCAGAGCTTCTCCGTCATCAGTGCAGGGAGAGCCGAAATGGGTCAGTCCCCCGGTGGTGAGCAATCCTGCAAAGAAATTGTCCAGGAAGCCCCTGGCTCCGTTTTCCACAAAGTACTCCGGGGCGACAACTCCCGTTTTCGACATGTACGCGATTGAATACTCCCTGAAGGAGGCCCAGGCGATATCCATTCCCCTGCCGGGCAGAACCGTATATTCAAGGCCAGCGCCGGTGCGTATGTCGACGGCCCCCACTCCTTTTGCCTTACCGGAATTCAGCTCGTACGATCTTGTCCCAGCCAGCTGGGATATGTCTCCTATCCTGCTCAGCAGCTGCCGCTTGGTAAATTCTCTACCAAATAAAACCGCCATTTTGCGCGCCTCCCATCTTCGGAATCTCCCGCATGCAGCGTTCGACCTGCTCCAGGTCCGGAACGGCCGGGATTCCTCCCTTTCTGCTCGTGGTGCAGGCTCCGCCCGCATTGGCAAAATCCATTATTTTATCGATTTCGCCGGAGGACAGCTTCCGTATATCGTCCAGTCCAAGCCCTTTCAGCTTGTACAGGAAGGCCCCCAGAAAAGCGTCCCCCGCGCCGGTCGTATCAACCACGCGGACGTCGTAGGTGGGCTGAAAGCCCGTGATGCCGCCTGCCCTGTAAAAAGCGCCGGCCGGGCCGAGCGTGACTATGATAAAGCTTATGCCGTGCTTCTGAAGCTGCTCCGTACCTGCGGCAAGGTCCTTGACTCCTGTCAGGAACTCAAGCTCCTCTCCGGAGATTTTTAAAATATCCGCATAGCCGAGTCCGCCGATAATCTGTTTCTTTGCCTCGTCCAGCGATTTCCAGAGCAGCGGCCTCAAATTCGGGTCAAAGCTGATGACTGCTCCGCTGTTTTTTGCTATCTCCACCGCTTTAAGGGTCGCGGACCTGGAGGGCTCGTCGGTCATGGAGACCGAACCGAAATGGAATATTCCCGTCGACTTCAGAACATCCGTCTCCAGATCCTCCTCGGAGAGCAGCATGTCCGCGCCCGGATTCCTGTAAAAGCTGAAGGATCTGTCCCCATGCTCGTTCAGATGGACAAAGGCAAGGGTGGTGTTGGCGGAGAGGCTGAATTTCAGGCCTCTGACATCGATGCGGTTGTCCTCGAGCGTTTTTGCTAGAAATTCTCCGAACTGGTCCCTGCCGACCTTTCCGAGAAAGGCCGTCGACGAGCCCAGCTTCGACGCCGCTGCCAGCACGTTTGCGGGCGCTCCGCCCGGATTCCTTTCAAAAATCACATTGCCGGCCTCGGAGATCCCGACCGGGGTAAAATCAATCAGTAATTCGCCTATAGCGCTTATATCAAACACAAAACTCACCTCTACTCATTATTCCTTATCAGGGATTTATCAATACCTTTATGCTCTCCTTGCCCGACATGACAGTCTCGAGACCCTTTGCATAATCGGAAAGGCTGAATCTGTGCGATATCAGGTCCGTGACCTTCACGAGGCCCGTTTCAAGAGCGTTCAGAGCCCTGTCGAAGCAGTGGGTCTGCGCAAAGGAGCCGATGATCTTGTATTCGTTTGAGAAGATCTCATAAGGGCTTATGCTGATCCTGTCGGCTTCGTCGCATACGCCGTAAATGACTATCTTCGAGCCCTTTTTGGCGTATTTGAAGCAGGCCTGCGTGATTTTGGCCGAGCCTGTGGCGTCGATAATGATGTCGTAGCCCTGCGGGCAGAGCTCTTTGATAGCCGCTTCATTCACGCTGTCGTTGTTTCTTTCGATTTTTACCGTCGTAATACCCATCCTGTCCAGTATATCCAGCTTGAACTGCGAAGGAGCCGCGACGACGATCTTACCCGCCCCGCCGTACTTCAGAAGCTGGGCGAGGATAATTCCGGTGGGTCCGGCTCCGAACATCAGGATATTGTCGCCGTTCTGTACGTCAATCATGTCCATCCCGTGAACGGCGCAAGCCGTCGGTTCGGCAAAGGACGCTACGTCAAAGCTGAGGCTGTCGCTGATTTTGAATACCTTGTCCTGGTTTACGGCGACGTACTCCGCAAATCCGCCGGGGCCGGTTACGCCCAGGGAGTAGAAATTCTCGCAGTAAAGCGGCTGGTTTCTCCGGCAGTAATAGCACTCGCCGCACAGGACAGTGTTGTCCGCAACCACCCTGTCCCCGGGCTTGAAGGCGGTGACCTTCCCTCCCACGGCTTCTATGTGGCCGGTAAACTCATGTCCGGGCGTAAGCGGGAATTCCGAGATGAAATGCCCCTTGTGAATATGTACATCGGTTTTGCAGATACCGCATGCCACTACCTTGATCAGGACCTGATTGTCGCCGTATTTGGGTGTGTCGACCTCTTTGATGCTGAATTCCTCAGGCTTTACATACACTAATGCTTTCATTGTTAAGGCCCATCCTTTCGCATGAATTAATATATTTAATTTTAAATAATGCCGGTTCAGGTCTCGTCCCTTGTATGCTCTGCACCCGCGCTGCCGCTAAGCTTCAAGCCTTTTGCAGGATTTTCTTATCTCAAGCCTTGGCTTGAGCATTATCTTTTTCCTGGCGGGCTTCCCGCCGCTCAAAATTTTCGTGAATTCCTCCGCGGCCAGCCGCCCCGTCTCATACGGGAACTGGTCGACAGTGGTCAGGCCGGGATACAGGTCAGCGGAAATCGGTATATTGGCATATCCCACGACGGAAATATCCTCTGGAATTTTTATGCCCCTCTCAAACGCGGCCTTCATAACGCCGACCGCTATCTGGTCGCTTGCGGCAAATACCGCCGTAGGAACCTCCTCAAGCTCAAAAAGCTTCAGCGCTCCGCCGTATCCGCCTTCCGGGTACGGCTGTCCGCTTATTACGAGGCGGCTGTCCGCCTTGATCCCGTTGTCCCTCAAGGCCGCTTCATAGCCCTTTTGCTTGTTCCTGTACGTTGTATATAAGTCGCTTTCGCCGGTAATATGGGCTATCCTCCTGTGACCCAAACCGATGAGGTAGCTGACCGCCGTATATGCGCCTCCGGCCTCGTCGGTCAGCACGGAGTATACGTTCGCACCGGTGATCGTATCGTTCACCGTCAGCACGGGCAGCTTATTGGACAGGGCCTTGATATGCTCGTTCTTTTTGCCGTCCACAGGCCTGGTCCCCATGAAAATGATACCGTCTACTCTTTTTTCAAGCAGGGCGTTGATATATTTCTTTTCCTTTTCTATGTTGTTGTCGGTATTGCAGAGGAAGACGTTGTAGTCGTTTTTTTCGAAAATATCCTCCGTGCCTCTCACGACAGCCGGATAGAACATGTTGTTTATATCCGGTATGAAAATACCGATCGTCTTGGTGGTGCGTTTTATCAGTCCCCTGGCCAGGGCGTTGGGCTGATAATCCAGCTCGTTCATTATTTGCTCGATGACGGCCTTTTTGGCGCGGCTGACCTTTTCAGGAGAGTTTATGACTCTTGAAACGGTTGCGGTCGATACGTTTGACATCCTCGCAATATCCTTTATCGTAATTGCCAAGCCGGGCCTCCGTTCGCAAATATAAAAATGTAAAGCTTTACATTTATAATAAATCCAAATAACTTTGACTGTCAATATGTTTTATCCGTAATTATAAAACCTCCCTCAGTCCCGGCAAATCGGGCCGTATTCGGGTAACATTTCAGACGCAGTCTAATAAAATATAGTATATAAGCTGCAAATTTTTATACAGCTTACAAGGATTCGTGCGATTATCCCGCCGGAGGGGAAATTATTATGGAAACGCTTAATATGGGTTCATCCGGTCCGAATGTAAAGCTCGTACAGAGCCTTCTCAACAGGATCGGCTATAACGCGGGAGTTGTGGACGGCCATTACGGCAGGCAGACCATGCAGGCTGTCCAGGCCTTTCAGAGAAGCTACGGACTCTCTCCCGACGGCGTTGTCGGCCCGGCTACCTGGGCGGTACTCGAGAGATTGCTCAGGGGCTACGACGTATATACCATCAGGTCCGGCGATACGCTGTACAATATTGCCGGCAGGTATTATACCACGGTGAACGCGATCCTGACCGCCAACCCGGGAATCAACCCGAATGCGCTGGCCATCGGGCAGCGGATTACGGTGCCGTATGGCATCGACGTTGTTTTCACGGATGTCGACGCCACTTACAGTATAGTCGAAAGGCAGATACAGGGGCTGAAAGCGAGATATCCGTTTCTGGAAACCGGGAATATTGGAAAAAGCGTCATGGGCAAGAACCTATATTATGTGAAGCTGGGCGCCGGAGGAAATGAAATCTCATATAATGCCACGCATCATGCGAACGAGTCCATCAACACCCCTATGCTTATGAGGTTCATAGAGAATTTCTGCAAGGCCTATTCCACCGGCTCTACCATTGAGGGCTATAACATAAGGAGCATATACCAGAGGACCAGCATCTACATTATTCCGCTTGTAAATCCCGACGGAACGGACCTGGTGGCCTACTGGCCGAACTACACCGACCCCGCCTACATAAGAGCCGCCGCGCTCAACAAAACCGGGCGGCCCCTCCCCAGCGTCTGGAAGGCAAACATCAACGGCGTAGACCTGAATTTGAACTACCCTGCCGAATGGGAAAGGGAAAAGCAGCTCGAGCTCGAGCAGGGGATAGATTCCCCCGCGCCGAGGGACTACGGCGGCACGGCTCCCCTGACCGAGCCCGAGTCCAGGGCCATGTACGACTTTACCCGCAGGCATCCCCTCAGACTGGTGATAGCTTATCACACCCAGGGGGAGGTCATATACTGGCAGTTTGAAAACTTTGCCCCGCCGCAGTCGCTGCCCATCGCAAGGCAGTTCGCCGCAATCAGCGGCTACGCCGTCGAGCCCGGAACAGGCGAAGCGGCTTACGCAGGCTACAAGGACTGGTTCCTACAGGAATTCAGGCGCCCCGGCTATACGATCGAAACCGGCAGGGGCGCGAATCCCATCCCCATGACGCAGCTGCCCGTGATCTACAGGCAGAATCAGGGTATCCTGCTTCTGGGAGCGGTTATATAGAGCTGTGTAAAAACTTTAGGCGTAAATTATTGATTTTCTGCCGGAAGGTAGAAAAACCCCCATCTGGGAAACGTTCTTTTTCGACAAAAATCACAGTACAAGACTGGAAGGAGCATTTTTTGAACTTTATATACGCGCCAGAAGCATATACTCGTTAAGCTAAAAGCCTGTCCTCTGCAGCGTCCTCTTCGATATTTTATTGTCTGCAGTTCAGAGGGATGGTTAATATGCACGATTTATACTCCAGACAAATATCCTCTTGTTTAATTATTTTAAATAAATGAAGCAGGAAAGCCATCCCCGCGGAGCAAACAGGTTAAAAGTCGGAAGAATTGCTGCAACAGAAAGTGTTTATATTACAAGTCTCTCAAGTATTTCGACATAACGGAGTACTTTAATTATAAATAGCCCTTTAATAAAAAATTCATAGGATCACAAAGCTGAATAGCCAATATGGAGAGAAAGATAAGCGATTCCCTCGCTCGCCTTACAGCTTAAGAAAAAAGAAGCTTTCAAATGACAAGTTTCTTTCAAAATGTTTATTGAAAAACATCTGTATATAAAATATAATTGTAATTATTGTTAATATTATATATTAATATAAAAACAGAGGATACATAAATGAATAAATGTATGCTGTTGCTGATATATCTGTTAAGCCAACAAACCATATTTTTCAGGCTAGTTATGCAGTAACATCTGATGGAAGAAGAACGCTAAGGGATATTGACTCCGAATACAAAATACTTACTGATATCGCATCAAAACTTGGTAACAACGTAGATGCAACAGGACACATAATACTATTTACTGAATTAAAACCATGTTTAAGTTGCCAAGATGTAATTCTTCAATTCCTTCAAAAATATAAAAATATTACGATTGATGTAATTCACAATAACGATACGCGGCTAATACCAATATCATGAGGAGTGATTGTTATGAAGCATTATTCTTTATCGGAAATAAAGGAGTTTATTAATTATACATTTGAGACACAAATGCCAAGAGATTATGATAATAGTCCAATTGAAACAGCAAGCCACTGTTTTGATGAGCATGAAGGAATAATGGCAGAGGGATTTACTGAGTATGTTGTGCTTGCACTGATTATTGGTAAAAATATCAGTAAGCATACTAACAGAATCTTTATTGGTCAGTTTAACATAGTTATGAGTGCAGTTAGAAAAGCTCTCAATAAATCTTCTGAATTAGAATTAAATCAAAATGAAAAAAATGAGATAATTGAATTGGCTAAAGAGTTGGAAGAGCAATTACTGAAAATGGTAATTGAATATAATCCATTCGCAAAATAATGGATATGTGCTCTATTTGTTTATAGTAACTGGGATACATACATATATGAAAAATAAAATTTATGAGGAAATGAAAAACTCTTTGAAGGTGAGAATGCCGGTATTCTTCCTGCTTCGTTTATTGTTAAATTAAAAGACGTCAAGCTTATCGACAGTTTTTACGACGAGTTTAAAAATGATTCAAGAATTGATAAGATTCTAAAAATAAACAAAGGAAATAAATCTAAGGATCTGAAATAAATACTGTGCAAAGGAATCGGATGTACTTTTCCGGATCAAGAATTATAGCCTTAACAATTCTATAAAATACCGTTTTCTATTAAGGGAATGCTGACGGGGGCTTTATAGTAGTTTATGCTTTACTCTTAATAAAACCAGTATCCGTCTGTGGGTACGCAGCTGTTGAGGTGAGAAAACGGAAACCGTGCAAGGAATTATCAATGTTATGAGACATTCGTATTGTTGTATAGTATAATATATGTGATATGTTAAATATGCATTTTATGGTATTTACAGTCTTCACGGGCGCAGGTCTGAAGGTTTCTTTGGTTAAAAGCAGGAAGGAGGACAGCCGCGATATTTTATCATATTGGCGGAAATGCCATGGCTTTAGGAACAAAGCCTGATAGGCCTGGCCTGACAAGAATTACTTGTAGATATCCAATATGTTTTTTAGGAGGTTTACGATGAAGATTTTGGTTTTGTCATACTCAATGACCGGCAACAACGAGGCTTTAGCAGCCAGCGTAGCCAGGGAATTGGAAGCGGAGCACATTAAGATTGAGGAGCCCAAGCCCAGGAAAACGGGTGCGATTTTTACCGACCTGATTTTTAACAAAACACCGCGGGTGCAGCCAAAGCCCGAAATAATGGATAACTATGATTTGACTATTCTGGCCGGGCCGGTCTGGATAAGCGAGGTGGCGACGCCGTTGCGCGCATATCTGAAGTACCTTAAGACAAATACGCTCAAATTTGCTTTCATTTCCATAAGCGGCGGAGCGGACCATGATAACCCTAAGCTTCCGGCTAACCTGAAAAAAATATCCGGCAGAGACCCTCTCGCCATTGTCGATATGCATATCTCCGACCTGCTGCCGCATAACCCCAAGCCAACCCGCAAAGATACGGGTGCTTACCGGTTGAACGACGAGGACAACAAAAAATTGACGGCGGCAATCGTGAAAGCATTAAAGGAGAAGATCTGAAGCAGAAGTACTTATAAGAATTCCGCAAAGGGCAATAAGCTTTGCGGATTGTCATTTTTCCGGGTTGTCTGGCGGAGCGCCGGATATGTGAAAAATCTCGGAGACTCGTCGCGTCGCGCCCGGGATTTTTATCCGGCCTCCGCCTCCTCTGTTCCCGCTTACCTGCTCATATATGCGTATACCAGCATCGCGGCCTCGAGCCTCGTAAGCTTCTTTCCCGGCTCAAAGGCCTGCTCTTTGACGATGCCGAGCGAGCCTGCTATGGCCGCATAGCCGAGGAGCTCGGGCGAAATCTCCGCCCTGTCGGTGAAGCCGCAGTCGAAAATACCCTTCAGCTCCGCAAATTTCCCGTATCCGACCGACTTCAGGAGGAATTTGACGGCCTGCTCCTTTGTCAGAACGGCATCGGGCTCCTCCTCTTCCCCGGTCAGCAGACCGTCATTGATCAGCTGCCTGTACATGCCGTCCTGCTCGGTCTGCGTCATCTCACCCGTTGAAATGCCCTGCACGCTGTTTCCCTTGAGCAGGAACAGCATGCAGAGGAAATCCTTCTGCAGCATGGGTTCTCCTGGCCTGAAGCTTTTTTCCAGGGGGATCAGCCCGCTTTTTACAAGGCTTTCGATATCCTCCTTATACGGATTTCCTGCGAGATCGGGGTAATCGATCTCATTTTTATCTAAGTACTCCTCCCCTGTCCCGCCGTTGACCAGTATGCCTTTAAATGCATCCAGGACGACAGGCTTGCTGATTCCGGGCGAATAAACCAGCTTGATAACCGGTGAAACCGGCTTGCCCTTGTATGCAAAACTCTGTTCCCTGTTGATGCCGGGATCCATCTCCGCGGCGTACTTCAGCTCAAGCACGTTCTGCTCCAGAAGCGCCTTGTATGCCCTGTCAATGCCGATGATCCCGTTCGCGGAGACGAAGGGCACATCATCCCATGTCTCCGAAAAGGATATGACCCTGCCTGTGGCCGTATCGAGGCTTATGTTCAATCCATTGCCCTCCACGGTGATGCCGTTTGCCTTCCTCTCATACATGAAGCCCCCGGTATTTCCGGGGTCCGCAATTCCGAATTTCAGCATGTAATCATTTGCATACGGGGTGCTCATGGCCAGCTCCGTCTGGCTGAATCTCGCGCCTTTGTACTTTTTGAGAAAGGCGTCCGCCATTTGCTGAAGCTCCTGTCTTGTAAGCCTTTTTTCCGCGGCCGCCCCCGTGTCGCCGACACCGTCGTTGAAGGAAATGAGCTCCGAGGTCCCGGCGTCGAAAATGAGATTGGCATAGCTGCCCCCGCCGCCCGAAGCCATCAAAGCCTTCAGCTTTTCAGGGGGTATGTCCTTGCCGTAATCCTCAGGCGACGGCGCTTTTATGAATTCAAGCCTGAGGGAATAGCCGCCGTCCGCCATCCTGCTGTAGCTATAGCTGTTAAGGCTGTATGCGCCGTCTATACTCAGCTCCGAAATGCTCCTGGCCAGCTTCTCGCCTTCTTCCGGGGTCATGATATCTTCCGTGTCCATCAATTTATCGATCTCACTGTCAGACAGGGCGTCATAAAATGTCTCGGGCCTGTAAACATAGTCGTAATAAGGGTTGTATGCGGTGTTTACGGCGATCTTGCCGCCTGTGGACGCGTCAATCGCATATGCTATGTTCTGGGGCGGGGGTGCGTACTGCAGCGTAGTACTGAGGCCGCCCTTGCCGGATATGAGTCTGTATCTGAGCCTTATATCCTTTTTCCAGGCCTCCGCCGCCTTTTCCACGGGTATGACGGCGTCAGGCTTCGGGAATACAAGCGAATCGTCCCAGTTCCTGCTCATTGATGTAATTGCGCCCGTCCGGCCGTTCACCTGCATATAGACGCTGTTATCGTAAAAGGGTATCCCGTTGGCCAGTCTGTAAAAATAGAAGCTGTAGCTGCCGTCGTACTCAACGTTGCAATTTTTCACGCCTTTGTCGTAGGAAACCTGTCCCGCAATGTCCGGGCACATGGCGGCAAGAAACTTTCCCGCCCTGTCCGCAGCCTGCCCGGCCGTCAGGGAAGGCAGCCTCCTGATGCCGTCGTAGCTCCTGTCGGAGCTGTAGGCATAGTAATCGCTGACAACACCGTTTTCATCGACGGTAACCTGAACGCTCCCGTTCACAGGCGAAAGAGAATAGCTGCCGCTGGACCAGCGCAGCCGGAATTGCGTTTTTCCCCCGTTATCGTATACATCGCCGTTGAATTCGGTATAGGCCGCCGGGATCTCCATCCTCGATTTTACAAGCGCTATGGCTTTTTCAAGGGCATCCTTCCCAAGCAGCGGCTTTGTCTGGACTTCGGGCTCCGTAGCGGCCTTTTGGCTTCCGGCCTTGGCTTCGGCTCCGGAAGCCGGTACTGAGAACGCGGAAGAGAATACTCCGACGAATAATAGCACTGAAATTGTGATTGCTGCTAACCTCTTCATGATACCGCCCCCTGTTAATTTTATTTCAAAGATACGAATCCGGCTTTTTCAATAAGCGACTGTCCCTCTTCGCCGAGCAGCCACCCGAGCAGCCTTCTCGCGCCGCTGCCCTCCTCCTCGGATTTTCTGACGACCGCATAATAGCTTACGGTAAAGGGATACGACCCATCTTTAATCGTTTGTGCGGAAGGCGCCGTGCCATTGATGGAAAGCAGTCTGACGGCCCTGCTCCGGTACATGGTGGTAGCATAGTAGTAAACCGAATAGCCCAGAGCATTTTTTGCGTTGGAGTAGTCGGCAACCCTGTCTATGAGCTCGCCCATGCCGTAGACCAGGACCTCCTTTGGCGGCGTCGCCATGACGGCTCCTTTCATAACGGTGCTTTCCATGATTGTCTGGCTGCCGGAGTTGGCCTCCCTCTGATAGGGTATTATATTTCCGTCCTCTCCGCCGACGTCTCTCCAGTTTTTTATCATACCTTTGTATATATCCCGCACCTGTTCTGCGGTGAGATTTTTCACGGAGTTCTGCTCGTTGACAAGGAAGACGAAGCCCTCGCTGCAAATCGGGACCGCCTCCAGCTCCACTCCGCCGGCCGCCGCAAGCTCCAGCTCCTTCGGAGAAGGCTGCGTGACAAATATGATATCCGCACTGCCGTTTATCAGGTTAACATAGGCGTTATGGGTCGTATTGTGGGTTATGAAGCCCTTTGCTCCGGTGTCGTCCAGGCCGAGCAGCTCCTTGCCCAATTCAATGGAGAGCGGATAGGTGGCGGTCGAGCCGTCTATATGCGGAAAATCGGCTTTTGTGAACAATACGTTGAAATAGCCGTCCAGCTTCTCAAGCAGCCGTTTGTCGGGAGCGACTCCCGTTTCGCCTTCCGAGAGCACGACGTTACCGCTGTCATCCGTATAAGCCGTCAATCCAAGTACTTTAGCCAGTATATCGGCCTGAAGCATGGTGTGGCCGTCCCGTACCGTCACGGGCGTCTTCAGGGGCAGCTCCGTCCCGTCAAGCATTATGGAATCCCCGCCCCGGCTCATGCTTGCCTCGTGTCCGCGTAAGGCAATACTCACTGTAGAAGTTTTTGCGTCCCATTTCACTTCTGCCCCGGCTCCTTCCGAAGCGAACCTTACGGGCAGCAGTACAATACCGTCGGGGCCTGCGGCGGCACGCGCGCCGCCCTCTATTCTGCAGGCTTTCCCGCCGATGTACGCGGCATTGCTTCCGCTGTGAAAGACCGTCAGCTTTTCAGCCCCTTCCGACTTCATGAGGGCTCCGAGCTTTTCGAGCCTCGTATCCGCCTGGCTGCCAAGACGCGCGAGCAGCAGCCCGGACGCCTCCGCTTTGGTGACGTCTCCGGAGGAAAAGACGGAGGCGAGGAGCGGTTTTACGCCGTCGGGGTCGGTATAATCGTCCCTCACCAGCAGCCACCTTCCGTCCGTTTCGGCAAGCAGGGCGATATGGCTGACGGAGGCCTTTACGCGCACAGTGGGCGCACATTTGAAGTACACCTCGTAATCCTCGCTGAATGCGGCTGTGGCTTTATCCGCGGCAAGCCGTATGCTTTCAAACCGCAGTGAATATTTATATCTGTCGTAGCTGAGATCGTTTACCTGGGACTTCCTGTAGCTGATAACGGTTGAAAGGACGTCGGCCTCATTTATCGCATACGGTGAAGAGAGCGTATAGGGGTCGATAAGCCTCTCAATCCCAGGATCATAGGCAAGGCCGGAAAGCATTTTATACTTCAGGTCAAAATAAGCCCTGAGCGCCTGCTCCGCCCCCTTGCCCGGCTCGTCCGCCCCCAGGGCGGCCCCCGGCGCAAGCAGCAGCAGGACGGCGATAAGGACGCAGCTGATCCTCTTCATATGAAAATCACTACCTTTCAGGAATTATTAATTTCAGATTATCATATTTAAGACGGGCTGCGGCACGGAAAGTTTCATAGAATATGGTAAATGGAGAATTTTTTAAAAGTTGTTTACAAGGCTGTTACATGTGCCGATCATCTCCGGCTTATCAGCAGAAGCCCGGCTATACAGAGGGCTATGCCCGCCAGGTCGGCAAGCCTGACCTGCTCCTTGAATATGAGCGCCCCTAACGGTATCAGAATCAGGGCGACGATCACATTTGCAAAAATTCCGGCCGTGCTTATATTCCAGCCCGACCTGTAAGCTAAAAGGAAACCCATCTCAAGGCCGACAATAACGATTCCCAGTGCAAAGCCTGTCCAGTTGAGTTTTTTAAAGGAGTCAATAAGATTTTCACTGCCGGGATAAAAGGGGTATATGACCGCGCAGGCTATCGCCGCCGTAATATAAGTCACAAACAGTGATACAAACGGATTTGTATCCGTCGGAGTGGATTTCTGGACAATATGATAAAACACATTCGCTGTTATTGCCAATGCAATGGATATGTAATAAAGCCACATGGGTTACTCCTGTAAAAAAGTATTTTATACGTGCGAATCGAGCCAGGCCCCTACGTGCGAATTCAGCCAGGCCGCAAGGAACTCGAACACCTCGCCGCGGTTTGTCTCGTTGAGCATCTCATGCCTTCCGTCCTTAAACAGCTTCAGGGTCAGATCCTCGAGCCCGAGCCCGGCATACAGCCTGTGGAGCTTTAAAACGCGCTTTCCGTAGCCTCCCACCGGGTCATTGTCGCCTGAAAAGATGCATACCGGAAGCTTTTTCGGGATACCCGCAGTTTTTTCTTTTCTGTACAGTCCGGAGAAGCCTTTTAAAAGCTCGTGGAAGAAATTCGTAGTGAAAACGCCTCCGCAGAGGGGATCTCCCTGATATGCGGCCACCTCTTTAACGTCGCGGCTCAGCCAGTCAAACTTCCCGACAGGGCTCTCGACCCTGGCGTTGAAGCGTCCGAACATGAGGCCGTCCAAAAGGGCGTTCCGCTTTTTTTCACCAAACAGCTTCATAACGGAGGCAATGATCATGCCCGCCTTCACATCGAGTCCGTCGTTCATTGCGGAGCCCGACAATATGACTCCGGCAAGCTCGCTGCCATACCTTTCGATATATTCCTGGGCTATAAATGAGCCGAAGCTGTGTCCGAGCAGGAATACGGGAAGTCCCGGATGCTTATCCCTTATAATCCCCGTCAGTATATGCTTATCCTCTACGATCCTGTTAAAGCCGTCCTTGCCTATGTATCCGATTTCATCGGGAATCCCGGCAGTCCTGCCGTGTCCGCGGTGATCGTCGGCGTATACGGCATAGCCCCTGCCCGCAAGCCATTCCGCAAACCTGGCATACCTCAGGGCATGCTCCGCCATGCCGTGCGATATCTGCACAACGGCCCTGGCATCCGATGCCGCACCCCAGCAATAGGAGCTTATCAGCTTGCCGTCGCAGCCCTTGAAAAAAAACTCTTCCTTCTTCATAATCCTACCCCCTGCGATAATATCATGTAAGATCCCACTTCATGGACCTGTCAACAGCTCTTTTCCAATCTCTATATTTTTTGTTTATCAGCTGTGTATCCATAACGGGTATGAAGGTCCTGTCCAGAACCCATTCCCTGGCTATCTCCTCCCTGCCGCTCCACATGCCGAGCCCAAGGCCCGCAAGATATGCGGCTCCGAGAGCCGTGGTCTCGGTTATTTTCGGCCGTTTCACCTCCATGTTCATTATGTCCGCCTGGAACTGCATCAAAAAAGAACTTGCGCTGGCGCCTCCGTCCGCCTTCAGCTCCTTGAGATCGACTCCGGAGTCCGCCTTCATGGCCTCAAAGACGTCCCTGCTCTGATAGGCTATGGATTCCAGCACGGCCCTTATGATATGCTCCCTTTTTGTACCCCTTGTAATGCCCAGTATGGTCCCCCTCGCGTACATGTCCCAGTATGGCGCGCCAAGTCCGGTAAACGCGGGCACCACATATACTCCTCCGGTATCTGGGACTGCGGCGGCAAGTATATCCGACTGCGCGGCGCTGTCAATAAGCCTGAGCTCATCCCGCAGCCACTGTATTGCCGATCCTGCGTTAAAAACGCTGCCCTCCAGCGCGTACTCGGTCTTCCCGCCGATATGCCATGCAATGGTCGCCAGCAGCCGCTTCTCGGACCTTATGGGCGTACCGCCGGTATTCATCAATATGAAGCAGCCTGTCCCGTATGTGTTCTTCGCAGAGCCGGTTTCAAAACAGGCCTGCCCGAAAAGCGCCGCCTGCTGGTCGCCCGCTATCCCGCTTATAGGTATTGCCGCGCCCAAAATTTCCTTAGCCGTCTCGCCTATGAAGCCGGAGGAGGGGACAACCTCAGGAAGCATGCACCTGGGTATTTCAAGCCGTTTCAGCAGGGCGTCGTCCCAATCAAGGCTGTTTATGTTGAAGAGCATTGTCCTGGAGGCGTTTGAATAATCGGTGACGTGGAGCCTGCCTCCCGTGAGCTTCCAAACAAGCCAGGTATCGACGGTGCCTGCAAGCAGTCCGCCCGCCTCGGCCTTTTCACGCGTGCCCTTCACATTATCGAGTATCCATTTTATTTTTGTACCTGAAAAGTAGGCGTCTATCACCAGACCGGTTTTCTCCCGGATGATTTCATCATATCCGTCGAATTTGAGGTGGTTGCATATGTCAGCAGTCCTTCTGCATTGCCATACGATGGCGTTATGTACAGGCCTGCCGGTCTTTTTGTCCCACACGATTACGGTTTCACGCTGATTGGTTATCCCGATGCAGGCCACGTCCTGTACAGCCGTGCCGCTTTCGGAAATTACGCCCCTGAGCGCCTCAAGCTGGCTGAGCCATATATCCTCCGGGTCGTGCTCGACCCAGCCGGGCCTGGGATATATCTGCCTGTATTCCTTGCTTTTTATGGCCGTGATGCAGCCCTTTTCCCTGTCAAAGACCACAGCCCTGGAGCTGGTGGTGCCCTGGTCCAGCGAAACGATTAGGCTTCCCCTCATTGATCCTTCCCCCCGAAAACATTCCCGGTGGCAACTATGTTGACCCCGGTTCCCAATATGTCTTTTATCAGAACATCGCCCATTTTAACGGGAGCCTCCGCAGCGAAAACGCTTATAACCTCCATGCATTCCCTCAGCATTCCCTTCGGCAGCGGCTTTTCCGATTTGACCGGCGCCATGGGCAGCTCGCCGCCTTTGACCTTCACGGTGGTGGTCAGCACGCGGACGGGGTTCGTAAGCTCGTTCAAGGCATATGTTCTTCCTCTTTTGCATTTGTTACCATATATATCGGCAGGATTAATCCGTCCTTTACCGTCCGGACTTCCTTCCGCAAGTCCGATATGGCATCCTTTTGGGCAGATAGTGCATATTATGATTTTTTCACGGTCCATTATAAATCCCCTGTTATTGTTAATGGTAAAGCCGGAACTCCCTCGTTAGATCGTATGCTGCTATGCCAATCGAACCGATTTTATATACTCCGCGGCGTATTTTCCGGCAAGCATGGCCTCTTTTGTCACATTGTCGACCAGGTCGTGCACGTGGACCACATTTCCGCAGGCAAATATTCCGGGGACCGAGGTCTCCATGCGCCCGTCGACAGCAGGGCCAGACGCCGCTTCATCCATTGCTATTCCGGCCTCCCGCGTCAGCTCGTTTTCAGGTATGAGGCCCACGGACATCAGCAGCGTATCGCATTCGACAAACCGCGCCGTATGCATGAGCGGCCTCCTGCTTTCGTCCACCTCGGCGATCGTGACCCCCTCAAGCCTTTGCCTGCCATGTATCTTTACTACGGTATGCTTAAGCAGGAGCGGTATGTCAAAATCCTGCAGGCACTGCACAACGTTGCGCGTAAGCCCGCCGGGCTGCGGAAGTATCTCACAGACCATGCCCACCTCCGCCCCTTCAAGCGTGAGCCTGCGCGCCATGATGAGGCCGATGTCTCCGGAGCCCAGGATTACAACCTTTCTTCCAGGGAGCAGCCCGTACATGTTGACATATTTCTGCGCCGCGCCCGCCGTAAAAATACCGGCCGGCCTGGTGCCCGGAATATTCAGCGCGCCCCTCGTCCTCTCCCTGCAGCCCATGGACAGTATGACAGCCCCGGCCTGCAGCTCCAGATACCCCTCCGGGCCGCCTACCGCGGCAACCGTTTTGTCCTCTGAAATATGTAAAACTGCCGTACCGGTCATACAGGCTATTCCAAGCTCAGCAACCATGTCCATGTATCTCCATGCATATTCCGGGCCTGTAAGCTCCTCTTTGAAAATATGCAGTCCAAAACCGGTATGCACGCACTGATGAAGTATGCCTCCGAGCCTGTCCTCCCTTTCCAGTATGAGTATGTCGCGGAC
>JAEZJL010000401.1 GCA_023415815.1 Bacillota bacterium
CCCTGGAGCTTTCCCGCCTCCAGCTGCCGGTTCAGGGCTATGTTTGAGTATGCGCCCTTTTCATTCACTTCGTACAATATTGTCAATGCTGCTTCCCTTGCGGCGTCAAACGCTATTTTTACCATCTCCTTGTCCTTCAAGCAGACCTTCGAGCCTGCTGCCGATCAGAGACACATCCACGGTGGTGTTGAAGCACGGCCCGTTGGGTCTCTCATTAATTACTCCTATAACGGGTATGCCGCTCACATCCGTTATCCCCAGCGCCAGATCCCTTTCGCAGGCCACCGAAAGTATCATTTTCGGCTTCTGCCTGGCTATGAGGTTCCTCGCCGCCGTCCCGCCGGTTACTACACAGGCTTTGACGCCCTTACCGCACACCAGTCCGAGTATTTCTCCTATGGCGCACCTGCCGCACTGCCTGCAGTTGTTTATATCGTTGGTCACCTTGCACGCGCACTCCGAATTCTGGAGGCAATGGGGCAGCAGCACGAGGATGTCCCCCGGCTTACAGCCTGTCCGGCCCGACTGCACAAAAATATTGTTTACGTCTACGAACAAACCTCTTATTGCATCCTTATCGCCGTTGAACAATCCGGTCACGAATATGGCGAACGGTATCACAAGCCTCATGCCCAGCCGCACCGGCAGTACCAACAGCGGGTCCACCCTCTTGTTTCTCCACGCGAGGAAAATGGCCAGCATGGCCGCCGCTACTATCACCGTTATAATTATTGACATAAGTATGAGGACTAATAATATGCTGTTGTAGGTATCAAGAGAAAAAGAATTGTAAACATGCGTAAAGCCGGCGGCAATCAGTGCCAGCAGCAGGATGAGGATGAATGAATAGCGCATGAAATTGTCAAGTCTTTTATCCAAGGACTTCACCTTCGTCCATATTGTGTCCGCATTCGCTCACAGCCAGCTTCCTGCCGGATTCGAACTGGACCTCCGCGACCTTGAGCAGGCCGCTTCCCGTTGCGACGGTAAAGCTGTCCTTTAATATCCTGCAGATCCTTCCCGGGATCGGCCCGTCTTTGCACGATGCTGAATCCGCCGTTTCTGCCGCTGCGGCGTCACCGGCCTGGCACAGCCCAGTCTTCCATATCTTGAGCCTTCCGCCTTTATAATATGTAAACGCCCCCGGCCAGGGGTCGGTCCCCCTGACAAGGTTGTGTATATCCGCGGCTGATTTGCCCCAGTCTATCAAGCCCATGTCCTTCTTTATCATAGGGACGGTCGTCGCCTCGGCGTGATTCTGCGGCGTCCGCTTAAGAGTCCCCGCTTCCAGCTCCCTGACGGTTTCAAGCAGAGTTTCCGCACCGAGCGCCTTCAGCTCCTCATACAGCTCAGCATAGGTCATGCCGATGGAGATGGGCACTTCCCTTTTCAGCAGCATATCACCGGTATCTATCCCTTCATCCATGAACATGGTGGTGATGCCGGTCACGGTCTCCCCATTGATTATGGCCCACTGCATCGGCGCAGCGCCCCTGTATTTGGGCAGAAGCGAGCCGTGTACATTGATGCAGCCGAGCGCGGGTATGTCAAGGACAGCCCTGGTTATGATCCTTCCGTAGGCGGCCGTAACGATCAGGTCTGGCGCCAGCGCTCTCACAGCGTCCGCAAACTCCTGCGTTTTCACCTTTTCGGGCTGCAGCACGACTGACACGCCGAGCGCCAGCGCGCACTGCTTCACAGGCGGAGCCTGAAGCTCGCTCTGCTTGCGTCCTACGGGCCGGTCGGGCTGCGTGACCACGCCCGCCACCTCATACCCGTTCTTTATCAATATTTCAAGGCAGGGGACCGCAAAATCCGGCGTTCCCATAAACACAATCCTCATATGTCAATGCTCCTGTGAATCGCTCATTATTTCTTATCCAGCTCGTCCTTGTCGAGGAACCTGATTGCCTTGTCCTTGAACAGAATTCCGTCAAGGTGGTCCAACTCGTGGCTCAGGATAACCGCAAGCAGATCCTCGCCCTCTATCGTTATCTTCTCGCCCTTGGGATTCAGGGCCTCCACCGTTACCTTCGCGGGCCGCAGCGTCTCTCCGTATACTCCGGGGATGCTGAGACAGCCCTCGATATAGCTTTGCTCGCCGGAGGTGCTGATGATGACCGGATTTATCAGCTCTAGCAGTCCGTCTCCCGCGTCGATGACGACAATCCTTTTGAGTACCCCCACCTGCGGGGCCGCAAGGCCCACCCCGTCGGCCTTGTAAAGCGTATCGCCCATATCCCTGATCAGCCGCAGTATCTTGTCATTTATAACATCAACTTCCTTGCATACCTTCCGTAAAATTTCATCTCCGTCTTTCCTTATGTTCCTTATTGCCATAAAACCTTCCCCCGATCCGGCCCTTGCATATTATTTCAAGCCTGCGCAAAAAGCGCCTTCCCTTCTCCATACGTCATAAGGGGTCGTTCCCGATATGCCGGTATCTTCTCACATTATAACATATTGTTGGGATTGATATCCACACTCAAATCCGCTTCGCTCTTACGCTTTTGCTTTCTGAACCCGTCGGAGGTTTCCGTGAGGACTGTAATAAGTTTTTCCAACCCGGTGCATTTTATAATAATTCTCCACCGGTACCTGTTTTTAATCTTGGCTATAGGCGCGCGCGAAGGGCCTAACAGCAGCTCGCCATCCCTGCAGCCGTCCAGCCTCCGGTTCAGGCTATCCCTGACCTCCTTCGCCTTCGCAAAGGCAAGCCTGTCGTTGGCGGAGCTCACAATGAGCGACGCTATATTAGTGAACGGGGGGTAATTCAATTGCTCCCTCATCTTGATTTCCTGGCTGTAAAACGAAGCGTAATCATGCCGGCAGGCCGCAAGTATGCTGAAGTCCTCGGTGTTGTAGGTCTGTATCACCACTCTTCCGGGCAGCTCCCCCCTGCCCGCCCGCCCGGAAACCTGGGTCAGGAGCTGGAA
>JAEZJL010000407.1 GCA_023415815.1 Bacillota bacterium
AATCGGCTCCGCCCGGCCGACAATTGCATAAGCCGTATTAAAGCTCGAACAGCCTGTCCGTATAATCCTTTACAAAATACCGCCTGCCCTTTTGGATGACCGTATGTCCTTCCATTTCCAGGAGCATTTTCTGGCCATCCACGCCGTCCGGGTACTTTTCGTTCAATTCCCCGTCTTTTTTCAGGGATCTCCAGTAAGGAGTTTCGTCTGCACCTCTCTCCACCGACGCCTTTGCCACTATATTCATGAATATGCCCGCCGTCAGAGGGCAAGTGTAGTCCGCATTGTATTTTTTAGCCAGATAGCTTCTTATATAGTCCGAGGTTATTACCTTTCCGCGAGGAACCTTTTTCATAATTTCATCATATGAAATCGGCGGGGCTATAAGCATTTTGGGGCCGCCGAATCTGGCAATTGCTTTAGCATCGTCAACTTCAATTATTTCGGGGATGCTGCCGCCGTCCCTCAGCTTTTCATTAAATGATTTTTTAGCCATTTATCAGCCCTCCTGTTTTATACTGTGAGAAATCGCCTGCGATGTGCAATAACAGCCTATACCAACAAATGTATAGCATTTGTAATATCAGGTCAAGAGTTATATACTAAAACGGCAAAAATAAAAAAGGCGCCTTAGCGGTGCCTTTTTTAATATATTTTGGCCGTTCACTTTTCAACTATTTTAACTTCGATCAAGTACATCTGATTCTTGAGAAGAGTGCTTCCTATTCCGTTAAGAAGAAACTGGGCGTCCTCTCCGCTGGCCAATTTACGGAGGACGATGGAAAAGGCTTCGTCTCCGGCGCTGCCGGTCTCCGGCAGAGCGAAAGTCGGTTCCGGAACGGCAACAACCGTTTCCGGTTTTCTGAGCTTCTTTTTCACTCTGGCTCTGCTTTTTTCGGGTGCTTCCACCAATTCGAGCTTTGCTCCCTTTTCTCCCTTCGCATATCTGGAAATCATGTTATAAACTACTGCAGCGCTTACTCCGAGCTTTTCCGCCAATTCCTTCTGCGTTTTGTAGAGCGACTTCAGTTCCTTCCAGGCTTCGGCTTTTTCTTCAGAGGGTAATTTCTTGAGTTCGGCGTATGTAATGCTCTCATACATAAATAAATCGCATCCTCCAATCATTTTATTTACATTTTATTATATATAATGCAAAAAATAAACCTTGCATGTTTTTTGCATCTATATTGCCTATATTATTGCCGATATTAACCAATATATACTATTGCCCTATCCTTTCAAGCACGGAGTCCAGATTCTGCTCCAGCGCGAGCAGGCCTTTAATTCGATCCCCCCTGGCCGCCTTATCGGGATTTGATATTTCTATCCGGCGGCCTTCGATCTCCAGAGATAATTTCCCCATTATTCCACATACTCCTTCAAGGCCATCCTTTCGTTCCTGTGCTTTGTGAAAACCTGCAGCTGGCCGTCCCTGACGTATGTCAGGCCTCAGAATGGGCTCCATGGGCTGTATCCACTCCAACTCGCACCATCCGTTCATCGCTTGCGTCCGATTAGTTATACGGCTTATAAAGTCGCCTTCTGCCTTTTCTTTCTTTTGGGAGCCGCGTCATTGCCGGTATCCTTATTTTCCTGCTTCTCCTGCACGTATTTCGTCTGGGCTTGCTCCAGGCTTGCCTGGAGGGCCTGCATGAGGTCGACGACATTCGTCTTTCCGACCTCGGGCTGCGCGACCACCTCGTTGCCTTCTGCCTTCTGGCTTATGACCTCCATGAGCTTCTCCCTGTATTCATTTCTGTACTTTTCCGGCTCAAATTCGCGGGTGAGCTGGCTGATCAGCTGGGTCGCCATATTCAGCTCGGCTTCGGCCACCTGGACGTTTTCCGGCAATCCGGGCACCTGCCGCACATCCCTTACCTCGTCGGGGTAATAGATGGTTTCGAGCACCAGTAAATTTTTATATACTCTTACCACGGCAAGGGATTCCTTGTCACGTATCACTATCCTTGCCACGGCGATCCTGCCGGTTTTGTTCATGGCCTCCCTGAGAAGGTTGTAGGCCTTGCTTCCCGTGTCCTGGGGAGAGAGATAATAGGATTTTGTAAAATAGATGGGGTCTATCTCCTCTAAAAGGACAAAGTCGATGATTTCAACGGATTTGGTGGCATTTGGCCTGATCGCGTCCAGGTCTCCGTCCTCAATGATTACAAACCTTCCCGGCTCATACTCGTAGCCTCTGACGATTTCCTCCGGAGAGACTTTTTTGCCGCAGTGGGGGCATACCTGCTCATATTTTATCGGAGTGTGGCATTCCTTATGGATATTCCGGAATCTTATGCCCTTGTCCTCCGTAGCCGCGAACATTTTCACCGGTATGTTGACAAGTCCGAAGCTGATGGAGCCCTTCCACATCGTATGCATAATTTCGCAGTCCTCCCTCGTCGAGTATGTATTTATTATTCTTTGAGCCCCGGAGAAATTAATACTGGTAAATGTTTTTGAAGGATTACGATTTGACAATACTGAATATTTGGATGAAAATATGATGTGAAGGCTTTATTTCAAATAATAGTTATGCCTCTTTTTGAAAACGGATGGAGGACGTTTTGTATGTATTTTGAAAAATCCGGCAGGATAAACACGGAAAGCACCATTTCCCTTGCATTGAAAACAGCGGAGGAGCGCGGCATCGCCGACATAGTCGCCGCCTCCAACACAGGCGAGACGGCGCTCCTGCTCTCAGGCTTCAACGGAAACCTCGTCTGTGTGACGCACGCCGACGGGTTTGCGAAGCCGGGCGAGAACGAGCTGCCGCCCGATATGCGCCTGAAGCTTACGGAAGCGGGCTTCAGGGTACTGACGACCGCGCATGTGCTCAGCGGAGCGGAACGCGGCTTGAGCAAGCGCTTCGGAGGAGTGTATCCGGTTGAGATAATAGCGAATACACTGCGTATGCTCGGGCAGGGCGTCAAGGTCTGCGTTGAGATTTCGGTAATGGCGCTCGACGCGGGGCTCATACCCTATGGGCGGCCCGTTATAGCAATCGGCGGAAGCGGCAGGGGCGCGGACACGGCGGTCATCCTCACGCCCGCATATGCTAGCAATATCATGGACGCAAAAATACACGAGGTTCTCTGCAAGCCGTTCAATCCATAACTATATTAAACTAAGGGATGAGACTTTTTATGAGCTTTATATACGACTACAAACGCACAACGGACAGCTATCCTCCGGCTTATTGGTTTATCTTTTGCAAGGATGAGATTTTGACCGAGGAATTTGAGGGCGGCTTACGGGTACCGTTTCTTCCCGATATCCAAAGCCTCGGGCTTGAACCTGAAAACGCCGAATATATCGGCTCCATGGACGGCAGAGATTGCTACGCCGCAAGCGTAGAGGAGAAGGCCGTCCCGTCCGGCTTCTCCTTTCAAAAGCTGCTGCCCGCCTACGATCGGATGGTAGAGGACTGGTTCTGGATAGCCGGACGCGCCTACCATCTGCTGGGCTGGAGCTTGAGGAACAGGTTCTGCTCGGCTTGCGGAGGCAGGATGGAGGCCGTTGCGGACGAGCGCGCCAGACAGTGCACCGGCTGCGGGAGCAGGATATATCCGAGGATATCGCCCGCGGTGATCGTGTCGGTCACGTGCGGCGACAAGCTTCTTCTGGCACGCGCAAGCAGGTTCAATACCCCTATGTACAGCGTCATCGCCGGTTTTGTGGAGCCGGGGGAGACGCTTGAGGACTGCGTAAGGCGTGAGGTCATGGAGGAGGTCGGCATAGAAATAAAGGATATACGCTACTTCGGCAGCCAGCCCTGGCCATTTCCCGACTCTCTTATGATCGCATTTACTGCAGAGTATTCCTCCGGCGCCCTGAAGATAGACAACCATGAGATTGTGGAGGCCGGGTGGTACGGAGCGAACGAGCTGCCGCAAATCCCCGGCAGGGCCAGCGTGGCCAGGAAGCTGATCGACCGCTTTGTCCGAGAGCATAAGGGCTGATCCGGCCGCGCGTATATTTTACGGTACATTCCTCCGTATACCCGGAAGCGCCGGTTTGCTGGTATGCGGCTGTTGCCTGCGGAATGGGAAAAGTGTATGATAAAAAATACATTTTCAATAAATTATAGTTGACAACGGGCACATGATTTGATAGCATTTTGATAATCAGCCAAATGCTATGACAGGGAAAAAACGCTGCCGCAGTGCACCAGAGAGCCGTCGGCTGCTGAAAGACGGCGCACGGAGCAGATTGTGAACTCACCCTTGAGCAGTCACCCGAAAGCTGCGGCGTATCATGCGGCGACAAGTAGGTCTGAACGGGTTTCCCGCCGTTATAAAGGGAGGGCATTCACATCACGATGAATGCCGTAAAGCGGGTATTTTTATACCAATAAGAGTGGTACCACGGAAGCCGGGCTTTCGTCCCTTATGCAGAGCAATGGGGACGAGGGCTTTTTTTGTTTGTCCCCGTCCGGGGCGGCGGAAGGACCGTAGCAGAAAACAGAACCATTTATCAATCAGGAGGAGATTCATTATGAAAATCGCATTCTCAACACTCGGCTGTCCCGACTTCAGCTGGCCCGACATCTATTCCATGGCCAAGGACCTTGGCTTCGACGGTATCGAAATCCGCGGGCTTGGCAAAGACATCTTTGCCGTCAACGCGCAGCCCTTCACCGAAGGCCAGCTGGAGCAGACCGTTAAAAAGCTCTCAAGCCTGCGCCTCAAAATCCCCTGCCTCTCTTCAAGCTGCTGCCTGAAATTTGCGGACAGGGCGGAGGAAAATTATCAGGAGATCGTGCAATATATTTCACTCGCATCCAGGCTTGGCACGCCTTACATACGCGTCCTGGCCGACCTTGAGCCCCATCCGGAGGGCGAGGTGGACGACGGAGTTGTCCTGGCGGCGCTGCAGCGGCTGGTTCCGGTTGCAGAGGAAAAGGGCGTCACCCTTCTGGTGGAGACCAACGGCGTCTATTCCGATACCGCACGCCTGCGCGGGCTGCTCAACCATATACCGAGTGATGCGGTAGCCGTCCTGTGGGATGTGCACCATCCTTACCGTTTTGCCGGCGAAACGCCCGGAAAGACGGTCGAGAATCTCGGCGCCTATATCAAGTACGTACATATCAAGGATTCCGTCGTTATAGACGGCGCGATTAAATACCGGATGATGGGAGAGGGCGATTTGCCGATCGACGATATGATCTCCGCTCTCAGGTCCATCAAATATGACGGCTATATCTCCCTCGAATGGGTCAAGCGCTGGGCGCCCGACCTTGACGACGCGGGCGTCGTATTCCCCCACTTCGCCAACTATATGAGCCGCTACACTGAAAAGAATGTGGTAAAGGGACAGCTTTTCGGCAACAACGCCGGGACCGGAAAATATGTCTGGGAGAAGGATACGCTGATAGACCTGACCTTCCCGCAGGTGCTTGACCGCATGGTCGAGGAGTTCCCCGACCAGTATGCTTTCCGCTATACGACCATGGATTACACCCGGACCTATTCGGAATTCCGGGAGGATGTGGACAACTTTGCCCGCTCGCTGATCGCGCTGGGCGTCAAGCCGGGCGACCACGTCTCCATCTGGGCGACAAACGTTCCCCAATGGTATATCACCTTCTGGGCCGCCACCAAAATAGGCGCGGTCCTCGTTACCGTCAACACCTCCTACAAGATCCACGAAGCCGAGTATCTGCTGCGCCAGTCCGATACCCACACACTGGTGCTGATCGACGGCTTCAAGGACTCCGACTATGTCGGGATTGTCAAAGAGCTCTGCCCTGAGCTGGAAACAGCCTGTGCCGGAAAGCCGCTGCACCTGAAGCGCTTTCCCTTCCTCCGCAACATTATTACCATCGATTCGAGGCAGAACGGCTGCCTGACATGGGACGAAGCCGCAGCGCTGTCCGAGAGGGTCCCGATTGAAGCGGTTTACCACCGCGCGTACTCCATTAATAAGCACGACGTATGTAATATGCAGTACACCTCCGGAACCACGGGCTTTCCGAAGGGCGTCATGCTGACCCATTACAATGTGGTGAACAACGGCAAGAACATAGGCGACTGCATGGATCTCTCCACCGCCGATCGCATGATGGTCCATGTCCCTATGTTCCACTGCTTCGGGATGGTGCTTGCGATGACCGCCTCTATGACGCACGGCGTCACCCTTTGCCCGATGCCGTATTTCTCGCCGAAGCTGTCGCTCGAATGTATAAACAAGGAAAGAATAACCTGCTTCCACGGCGTTCCGACGATGTTCATCGCCATGCTGGAGCACGAGGACTTCCCGAAGACCGATTTCTCCCACATGAGAACCGGTATCATGGCGGGCAGTCCCTGCCCCATAAAGGTCATGCAGGATGTGGTGGACAAGATGAACATGTCGCAGATTTCAATCGTGTTCGGGCAGACCGAGGCTTCGCCCGGCTGTACTCAGAGCAGGGTCGACGACCCGCTCGAGGTTCGCGTGAATACGGTGGGTCGCGCGCTGCCGGGAGTCGAATGCAAGATCGTGGACCCCGCGACCGGCGAGGACCTGCCCGATAATGTGGACGGCGAGTTTGTCGCACGCGGCTACAATATTATGAAGGGCTACTACAAGATGCCCGAGGCGACCGCCGCCGCCATCGACGAAAAGGGATGGCTGCATACCGGCGACCTTGCAAGGCGCGATTCTGACGGCAACTACAAAATCACCGGACGCATCAAGGATATGATTATCCGCGGCGGAGAGAACATATATCCTAAGGAGATCGAGGATTTCATCTATACGCATCCCAAGGTGAAAGACGTACAGGTCATCGGCGTTCCCGATAAGCAGTACGGCGAGGAGATCATGGCGTGCGTCATCCTCAAGGCCGGCATGTCCATGACCGCCGACGAGCTCAAGGATTTCGTTCGGACACACATGGCCAAGCACAAGACTCCGCGCTATGTCGATTTTGTTTCCGATTTTCCGATGAACGCGGCGGGTAAAATCATGAAGTACAAAATGCGCGAGCAGGCCGTCGAAAAGCTCGGCCTGCAGGACGCCAGCCGCATAGCCACCGCATGACATGTCCCGAAGTGGCGGGAACCCGCCCCTTCGCGGGCGGGTTCCCCTATACGCTTAAAAGCTGCATCCTTTTATAAAAAGGCAATGCAGCTTTTTTATTACCGCTTTTAAAATACCCTAAATTTTTAAAGCAACCCTAAATCAAGCCGGCTTATCCTGCAATCTTTCCAGCGCAGCTTCCAGGGCCGCCGCCAGCTGATCCGGGCAGGACGTGCCCTTGCCGTCGCAGTCAATGCCCTTTAATTTTTTTATAACCTCTTCCACGGGCATGCCCTCCACCAGCCTGCCTATACCCTGGAGATTTCCGCCGCAGCCGGCCAGGAATGCCACATCCCGCAGCCTGCCGTCTTCGATGCTGAAGGCGATTTCCCTGGAGCATACTCCCCTTGTTTTGAACCTGATTTTATCCATCTGACCCTCTCCTGTATGAATCGTCCTTTTTCGGGGCGTACCCGGTATGGCATTACGGCGCTACGGTATTCTTGGGCCTGCTTTCCAGAAAGGACTTAAGGTTGTCTACCGCAATATCCATGAGCCGCGCGCGGCTTTCTTTGGGCGCCCAGGCAATATGCGGGGTAATGATGCAGTTCGGCGCGGAGAGCAGCGGATTGTCCGCCTTTATGGGCTCCGAGGATACGACGTCGACGCCGGCATAGGCTACCTTCCCTGATTCAAGCGCTGCGCGCAGGTCTTCTTCCACGATCAGCGGACCCCTGGAGGTGTTGATCAATATCACGCCGTCCTTCATTTTCGCAAGGGTCTTGCTGTTGACGATGCCCTGTGTCGAGGGAAAGAGCGGGCAGTGCAGGGAAATAACGTCGGATTCCTTCAGCAGGCCGTCAAGGTCGGTATATTTCAGGGTCTCGCTTTCCACCGTCCCGTCATGGTGTTCATCGACGGCCAACACCTTCATGCCGAAGGCCTGAGCGATCTCCGCCGTATTCCGGCCTATGCGCCCGAAGCCTATGATGCCCATAGTCTTTCCGGCAAGCTCCATGAGCGGGTAGTTCCAGTAGCAGAAATCCTTGCGCCCTGTCCATTCGCCCGCCTTCACGCTCTCGCTGTGCGCCCAGACATGATGGCATATCTCGAGCAGTAAAGCAAATACATACTGCGCCACGGCGGTGGTGCCATAGGTAGGAATGTTTGTGACGGTGACGCCCTTTTCCTTTGCGGCTGCTACATCGACCACATTATAGCCGGTTGCGAGCACGCCCACATATTTTATTCCTGGGCAGGCGTCAAATACCTGCTTCGAGATCACAGTTTTATTGGTTATAACGATCTCGGCGTCTCCAATCCTTTCTGCAGTCTGCTCAGGCGGCGTGCGGTCATAGACCGTAAGCTCTCCAAGCGCTTTAAAGCCGTCCCATGAGAGGTCCCCCGGATTTTCGGTGTACCCGTCGAGAATAATGATCTTCATTGCCCCGTCTCCTTTTATGTTTAATCCTCCAGCAGTGCCCACGCGCGGTTAAGCGCCCGCTTTGAATTGGCCAGCACCAGTGCGGCGTCCTCGCCGCCCCAGGGCTTGACCTCAAAGGAGAGCACCATGGGGTCTTTTGCATTGAACATTCCTTCATCCTTGAGCACCTTCAGGAAATCGACGATATCGCCGATACTGTTTGCGCTGTTTGGAAAGCCGAAGCGCGGGTGCGTATCGCCGTAGGCCTCCATCGACTTGTCCCCTATGACGGCGTTCCCTATGTGCAGATGATTGATATAGGGCCTGAGCGTACGCACGACAAACCTGCTGGTTTCGTGAGTCTGGGGTATATGGGAGAGGTCGATTACAAGGCCGAAATTATCGGTGCATTTGCGCATCTCGGCGGCAAACTCGGCGGCCAGCGGCGCGGGACCTATCAGTGATTTTTTGTCGAGATCGTAATCAAAAACCTCGAGGTTGACTGTAATACCTTTGGGCCTGGCATAATCGCAAAGCGTCCTTGTGGTTTTAAGTAGCTGTGCGAAAGCCTCCTGCCTTTTATCCGGGTCGTATTTGCCCGCGAGGAAGGCCATGCCCGAAGCGCCTATCTCCTCAGCTTCGTCGATGGCCTCCAGCAGCGTTTGCTGCGCCTCCAGCCTTTTTGACTCGTCAAGGTCGTTGGGGTTGAGCCCCGTTGTGAGAAGGCGCGGCTGCGCGCCGTAGCAGGCCTTGATACCCGAAACCTCCAGCAGCCTTCCGACCTGCCTGCGTATCTCCGCATCCTTGATCCAGGTTATCTCCACAGCGTCGAAATAGTCGTCGCTGAGGATTTTTTGCAGCGTTTCGATAATCGGCCCTTCGCCCTTCATTGTCTGCGGAAAGGACATAAAATGAATGGTGCCCACCTTAAAGTACCTGTGTATAGATTCTTTCATCAATATTCACTCCTTAATGCCAAACTGCAGGGACATATCCGGCGCGGCGGATATCGCCGGCCGGCGGAGCGTCCCGTCCTATGCGTTATAGCCCAGCAATTCTGATAGCTCGTTTGCCTGCAGGAGCAGAAACGGAATGTGCTCGTTCATCTTTTCCTCCGTCAGGCGGGACGTGGGCCCGGTGATGCTCATAGCTGCAATCACCTTTCCCGTATAGTCGCGTATCGGCACGGCGATGCAGTGCGCGCCTATCTCGCATTCCTCTTTGTCATACGCGTAGTCCAGCTCGCGGGCGCCCGCGAGCTCATCAAGCAATCCCTGGCGCGTTGTGATTGTGTTCGAGGTGAAGGACGTCAGTCCCTTGCTCTCTATCATTTTATCGATATAGGCCTCGTCGTGGTTCAGGAGCAAAAGCTTGCCCACGCCGGTGCAGTGCATCGGCGCCCGGTTGCCTATGCGCTGCATGCTGCGCAGCATATGGTCGGGCCGCTGCATAACGCCTATATACACCACCGTCATATCCTGTTCAATAGCCAGGCACACCGATTCGTCATACTTGTCGGCAACCCGTTTCATAAAGGGCTGAGCAATATCGTATAAATGGATATTCTCGCTGACCTTGTTGGCTATGGCGCATATTTTGAAGGTCAGGTAATATTTCAGAGTATCCGGGTTCTGCTGCACATAGCCGCAGGCCACCAGTGAGGCAAGAAAACGCAAAGCCGTGCTCGCATTCATCTTAAGCTGCTCCGAAATGTCGAGCAGGCGCATGGGCTCCACGTTGTCTGCCAGCAGCTCCACGATATCGAGAGCTTTGACGGCCGACTGGTTTTTTAAAGAAAGCTTTGTCTTTTCATTTTCCATTTTATCCTCCGCATTCCCGGCGCGCCGGTGGGCATTCCGGGAATATTTCTGCAAAACCCTGCTTTTATATTATTAAACGCGGCATTTTACTAAAATACGAAAATATCCATCCATGTATCCATCTATTATAACATATCGACTTTATTTGTTTAATATCATCTTCCGTTAAAAATTACAAGCCGTGTGCCGCTTTTGTCAACATCTGCCTTCAACCGAGATACACCCCGTCCTTTTTCAGCTGCCTGCGCAGCAGCTTCACATCCAGCCCGCGCGGGCTTACGCCGTTCCCGGCGCACAGGGCTGCGGCGGCGCCGGCCGCCTGTCCCTGCAGCATGCAGGAAGCGACAAGCCTGGTCGACATATGGGCCACCCAGTCGGTAGTTATGCTTCTGCCGATGACAAAAAGGTTGTCGATATGCCTGGGAAGTATGGCGCGGTAGGGTATGCCGAACCATCTGCCCCCCTCGATCGTCTCGCCGAAATCGTAGGCGTCGCTGGCTCCGAACAGACCTATGGAATCCTCCGGTATGCGGCCCCTGACTACGTCCTCGCGGGTGATGTCGTATACGCAGGAAATGACCCTTGTGCTGCGTACACCCAGCGCAGGGGCAGACCAGTTGACATATGCGTTTTCAAAGCCTGGCATGTACTTTATAAGCAGCTTTGAAAAATCAATCGTGCGCTTCCTCAGGAAAACCTGCGCCCCGGCAAGATCGGCGACGTCCAGCGCATTGAACCTTCTTTCTCCGCGGATGCCGTCCAGGAAGCACTCCTGTGTCGATATGCCGTTGATATACGTCGCCTCGCGTTCGTGCGTGGAGACTATATACGGGCCCCAGTGCCCGTATTCCTCCATAAACGGCTTAAATTCGGCCAGCTTCCGCCCTTCGAAGGAAATGCGCACGATCTTGTCCGTCGCGCTGCCCTTTTCGCCGTAGCCGAGATTTGAAAGGACGCCCTTTTTTTCAGCATAATCGCGCATGGCATAGAGGTCCACATTGCCCATTCCGAAAATAAGGCCGATGGGATGCTTACGCGTGCCGTCGCTCCACTCCTCGCCCGCCATGTAAGCCACATCGCCGTCGCCGGACGCGTCGATTACGTTTTTGCACAGCAGGGCCTGACGGCCTGACTTGCTCTGGACGATGACCCCCTTTAGGCAGTTCCCTTCTTTGACGACGCCTGAAACCATCGTCCCGAGGAACAGCTTGACGCCTTCCTTCTCCATCAGCTCCAGCAGCATTTTGATCAGCAGCTCGCGGTCAACCTGCGTGCCGACCGTTTCATGCCCCACCTTCAGCTGCTCTTCGTAATGTCCCGGGCTATGGCCCTCTCTGACCATATTATCCACCAGCTCCTGCGGTATGCCGCGCACAAGCTGAACCTTTTCAACCTTGTGAGCCATATAGTTGTTGAAAAAGCTCATCCATATCAGTCCTCCGCCGAGCAGCGTCCCTCCGAGAACATTGCCCTGCTCGACGATTGCGGTCCTCGCCCCGCCGCGCGCGGCCGCTATGGCGGCCACAACGCCTCCGGTCCCGCCGCCTGCGACGATGACGTCAAATTCCTCGCGCACCGGTGTTACAAGCATCTCCTTGATTTCCTTCATATCGCTCACGTTCCTCTCCTTCCAGTTATCTGTTTCATGACAGGACGACGCCGTCGGCCTCAAGCCTTCTGCGCAGCGCGGAAATATCGACGTCCCTCACGGCAACGCCCGAAGCTGCGCTCATCGCGGCTGCGGTCCCGGCAGCCTGGCCCTGTATGAAGCAGGAGCCTACCAGCCTTGTCGACATGTGCGCGACAAAGTCGCGGGTAATCATCCTGCCTGCGACCAGCAGGCCGTCGATATGTCTCGGGACAATGGCCCGGTAAGGTATGCCGAACCAGCGGCCGCCTTTTATGGTACTTCCGTAGTAATTGGAGTCATTGCCCCCGAAAATGCCTATCGTATCCTCCGGGATCAGGCAGTTTATCACGTGTTCATCCGTAATGTCATACT
Source organism: Bacillota bacterium (assembly GCA_023415815.1). GTDB lineage: Bacteria > Bacillota > Clostridia > Acetivibrionales > DTU013 > JAEZJL01. Next base: position 12,254 of record JAEZJL010000407.1, read on the forward strand.
CGCATTCGACGCAGCGCGTGCTCCTTACTCCCATTGAAGGCGCCGTCCAGTTCACATAGCTGTTTTCAAATCCGGGGAGCTTGTCTTTAAGCATGGCCGCAAACCGGAACACCCTTTCGCGGAGGAACAGCTGCGCTTCGGTCAGTTCGTCCGCACTTACCGCATTGATATATGGATTCCTGGCAAACCGGCCGTTTTTCACCGCATCGCGCAGCGCGGGCGTGCTGACGCCGTTGATATAGGTTGCCTCGCCCTCGTGGGTGGAAACGATATAGGGCCCCCAGACCGAATTTTGCTCCATAAAATCCTTGAACACCGGGTCTTTTACCAGGTCGATGGCCAGCCAGCAAACCTTGTCGGAATCGCTTCCCTTTTCGCCGTAACCCAGATGCGAATTGATCCCTTTGCCCTCGCCGTATGCGATCGTTCTGTTTAAATCGACATTGCCCATACCGAACATCAGGCCGATGCCGAGGCGCTCAGGCATGTCGGTATATGGGACGCCCGCCCGGGCGGCCACATCCCCGTCGCCCGTACAATCGATAACGGCTTTTGCAAGCAGCGCCTCCCTGCCCGATTTGCTCTGGATGATCACGCCCCTGACCTGCCTGCCGTCCTTGACGACGTCGCAGAACATCGTGCTCAGGTATAGCTTTACGCCCTCCCTCTCAAGGATTTGCAGCAGGGCGTTTATCAAAAGCTCCCTGTCGACCTGCGTGCCGACCGATTCGTGGCCGAAGTCGATGGCTTCCTCCACATGTCCCGGACTGTGGCCCTCGGCCTTCATAATGTCCACAAGCTCCTGCCCGATTCCAGCGACGCACTGCTTTTTTTCGACGCCGTGGGCAAGGTAAGCGTTGAAAAAGCTCATCCACTTGATTCCGCCGCCGAGCAGGACGCCGCCGGGCACATTGCCCTGCTCCACCAGGATGGTCCCCGCTCCGGAGCGCGCGGCGGCAATCGCCGCAATAACGCCCGCGGTGCCTCCGCCTACCACGATAACATCCGTCTCCTCCCTTACGGGAGTGTTCAATTCTTCATTAATAACCGGGTTATAAAATTCCATATCATTCATCTCCCTTTATCAGCCTTTAATGCCGGTAAGCGCTATACCCTGTATGAAATACTTCTGGCAGAAGGAAAACAGCACGAAAATGGGTATCAGCGAGAGCACCGACCCCGCCATGATGTATCCGATGCCCGAACGCTTGTCTCCCTTGAATTCCATGATGCCCAGCGGTATCGTAAAGAGCGGTCTGCTCGATATGAACATCAGAGGGTTCTCATAATCGTTCCACGCCCAGACGAAGGTGAAAATGGTAAAAGCCGTTATGCCGGCGGTTACCAGCGGGACGGCTATCCTGGTGAACTGCTTGAATTCGCTGCAGCCGTCGATCCTCGCGGATTCGAACAGCTCGTTGGGAAGAGACATGATGTACTGCCTGAGCAGGAAAGTCCCGAAGGTTGAAATAAAGCCCGGTATGATCAGGGCAAGATGCGTATTGTAAAGGCCCAGGAAACGGAAAATGGCGAGCCTTGGCACAAGCAGCATGGTGTTCGGGAACATCAGCGTGGTTATGTAAAGGAAAAATACGAGGTTGCGCCCCTTAAAGTCTATCCGGGCAAAGGCGTATGCCGAGAGCAGGCTTGTCACCACGCAGCCGACGGTGGAAATGACCGATATCTTGACCGAATTCCAGTAATACACATAAAACGGTATGAGCGCGGACCACACTTCGGTATAATTTTTAAAATTCCACCGCTGGGGTACCCACTGTATCGGAAAAGTAAAAATATCTTTTTCAAATTTAAAGGAAGTGGAAAGCATCCATATAAACGGCAGTATCATCAGTATCGATATAAAGAGCATTACGCCTGTCAGCACCACTTTGAATATGGTCTGCTTGTTTAGCTTTTCGCTACTCAACATGAACTTCTCCTCCTTCGGTTAGTCAAAAAACACCCAGCGCTTCTGCAGCTTAAGCTGTATAAAGGTGATGAGCAGGACAAACAGGAACAGGATGACCGATACCGCGTTTGCATAGCCTATTTTGCTGTATTCGACAGCCAGCTTGTATACATAATATACAAGCACAAAGGTCGCCCTGCCGGGTCCGCCCTGCGTTATGATCTTGATGGGGGTGAATATCTGGAACGCCTGGATCACGACCGTGATCATGACAAAAAACGTGGTGGGCGAAAGCACCGGCAGCGTTATCTTGAAAAACCTCTGCACAACGTTGGCCCCGTCTATTTCGGCCGCTTCGTAGTAGGTGGCCGGTATGTTCTGCAGTCCCGCGATGAATATGATCATATAATAGCCGACGGTCTGCCAGATGCCTATGATGGCGATTGACAGCAGCGCGTATTTGGAGGACTGGAGCCAACCCGGAGGATTCTGGATTCCAAACGTCTTCAAAAACATGTTGATGGGGCCGTAGGACGGTGAAAACAGGTTGAGCCATACCATCGACACCGCTACGATGGAGGATATGTAGGGCATGTATATCATGAGCCTTATGGGTGTGCGCAGATATACCTTGTCATTTACTATAACGGCGGCCAGAAGCGATAAAATAATGGTGATGGGTATGGTGATGATTACATATACGAACGTATTTGCAAAAGCGTCCATAAACCAGCTGTCGGTAGCAAGCGCCGCGTAATTTTCCATCCCGATAAACTTTATTCCGGGCAGGCCTGAAACAAGGTTCCAATCGGTAAAGCCAAGAAAGAAGGAAGAAAGGATCGG
>JAEZJL010000445.1 GCA_023415815.1 Bacillota bacterium
AGCTGAGAGAGGCCGTGCTGTATGCGGACCGCGAGTTCCGTCCCGATACCATCATTGTGGCCAACGGCTGCGTCCCCGCCCTGATCGGCGACGACGTCGACAGTATCCTGGCCGATCTCCAGACCCAGACCTCGTCCATCATCGTGCCGATACACTGCGAGGGCTTTAAGACGAAGGTTATGGCAACGGCTTACGACGCGGTTTATCACGGCATTCTCAAAAAATATGTAAAAAAGCCGGAAAGGCGTGAATATATAGCGGCTCCGGATCTGGAGCAGCTTAAAGAGAAATACCGCGTCAGCAGGAACGTAAACATCCTGAATGTCTCCTCTATGAGCAGACCGGATGAATTGGAGCTGCAGAGGCTGCTTAACGCCATCGGTCTTAACGTAAACTTCATTCCGTGCTACGCCAAGCCCGAGGATTTCCCGTATTCACTCGAAACCTCGCTGAACGTGAGCATTTGCGGGACCCATGACGACTACTTCGTGGAGCACATCAGGGAAAAGTACGATATCCCGTTCCTGATCGATACCATACCGATAGGCAGAAAAAACACCGACCGCTGGGTTTTGAAGATAGCGGAGCATTTCGGACTCGAAAAGGAGGCGCAGCAGCTGATAGCCGCTGAGAACGAGCTGCTGGACAAGAGCCTGGAGCCGTACCGCCGGATACTCGGCGGCAAGCGCGTATTTCTGGCCGGCGGCGAGGTCAGGATCGTTGCCACCGCAGAGATTCTGCAGGACCTCGGCATGGAGGTCGTCGGCTTTAAGGCGCACCACTTCGACAGGTTCATCGACCCTGTCTTCGACGCCCTGGACAATGTGGACGATGTGGTGATAGATATCGCGACCAACCAGCCGTTTGAGCAAGCAAACCTGGTAAACCGCCTGAAGCCGGATGTCATCATCAGCCACACAGGCGGCAACAACATAGCTGCAAAGCACGGCCTGCCCTTACTGCCGCTTTTTGGACCGAGCTACAACTATCTGGGCTATTCGGGCGTTTTCGAGGTCGCAAGACGGTTGAACAGGATTGTTCGGAACGGGCAGTTCAATAAAAGGCTCGCGCAGAACACAAAGCTTCCGTTTAAAAAGGACTGGTATGAAAAAGATCCGTTCACCTACATCAAAAAACAGGATGTAGTATAATAGGGAGGAGATTACTGTGCAAGCTGTAAGTATTGCCGCCAAAAGGCCGGCCAATGAAAAACCGGCGGTTGTTTTCAATAAAAAGGCGCTTCTTCCTTCACTCAGCACCTTGCTTGCCATTCTCAACGCAGTGCTCGACCCGCGATTGACGAGCCCTGCAAGGAAACCGGAAGGCATACGCGACGAATACAAATAATTTCAAGCAGAGAGGTGATCCCGGATGAGTAAGGCCTGGCGCATAGCCATAGCAAGTCTGGACGGCAAGGTGGTCAACGAGCATTTTGGAAGAGCGAAAGAATTCCTGATTGTGGATATAAAGCCCGACGGCGCGAGCGAGTTTATAGAAAAGCGTGCCGTCACGCCTCTTTGCGGCAGCGGAGAGCATACGCAGCAGGCTCTTTCAGCCGGCGTCGGCGCACTCGGCGATTGTACCGCGGTATTGGTCGCGAGAATAGGGAATGCGGCCAAAAGAGCTCTCGAGCTGAACGGTATAGCTGTCTTTGAGCAGCCGGACTATATAGAGAACGCGTTATCAAAGCTGGCGAAATATTTTATAAAAACAAATCATACAAATCTGGAGGAAATATAACCATGTCAAAAAAAGCAACGCAGATAGCAATCTACGGCAAAGGCGGGATAGGAAAATCCACTACGACCTCCAATCTGACGGCCGCACTTTCCAAGCTTGGATATAAGGTGATGCAGTTCGGGTGCGACCCTAAAAGCGATTCGACCAACACGCTGCGCAACGGAACCTATATTCCCACCGTACTTGACACTCTCCGCGAAAAAAGCACGGTAAACGCACATGACGTCATCTACAGCGGCTTCAACGGCATATATTGCGTGGAGGCCGGGGGGCCCGCCCCGGGAGTCGGCTGCGCAGGCCGCGGCATCATCACGGCGGTGGAGCTTTTCAAGCAGCAGCGCATATTTGAGGAGCTGGACCTTGACTTTGTCATCTACGACGTCCTGGGCGACGTCGTGTGCGGCGGTTTTGCCGTACCGATCCGCGAGGGCATCGCAGAGCACGTATTCACCGTTTCCTCCGCCGATTTTATGGCGGTTTACGCGGCAAATAACCTCTTCAAGGGGATAAAAAAATATTCCAACGCCGGCGGCGCGCTGCTCGGCGGAGTTATTGCCAATTCCATAAACGCGCCCTATGCGCGAGAGATAATCGACGACTTTGTGAGCCAGACAAAAACACAGGTCGTGGAATATATACCTCGCTCTGTGACCGTGACCCAGTGCGAGCTGCAGGGCAAGACCACCATCGAGGCGGCTCCCAATTCCGAGCAGGCCAAAATTTATTCCAGCCTCGCCGAAAAGGTAGCCCGCCATACGGACTCCAAAACGCCCGAACCGCTGGGAGTGCAGGAACTGCGCAGCTGGGCCTCGAAATGGGGCGACTATCTGCTGGCGCTGGAGACCGGCAACATCCAGCCGGAGCTGTCAAGCAACATTTAAGCCCGTTTTAAGATTTATATAAACTGATTTATATAAAGGAAAAGCCGTATTAAACAGAAAAGTTTTGTACGGCCTTTTTCTGTCCGGGCGTTCTGAAGGTGCGTCGTATGTAAAAGCGAAGGGGCTCATTGTCTCCGGCATTTTGAATGGAAAGATTACGGTACGCAAACATGCAAAAAGCGAGGGGGGCCGACGACTTCGCGATTTTTAGCGCGTAATTTTGCAGGATGCCAAATATGCAAGCCTACGGCCAGGTCCCGCAATTGCCTGTCAACAACAGAAGGGTCTTGAAGCCTCCCGAAACGCTTCTGTGCATGTTTTTAGCGACAACCGTATCCACGTCTCCTTGCCCGGCAGTATAGAAGCGTTTCTGAAAAGTATCCCTGATGTCGCATAGAATCCCGTCATCTATAAATTAATTATGGATTCTTCTTACGCATATGGTAAAATTAAATCGTTCGCCGGCGATCATACCGGAAGGAGATCGTTACAAGAATGGTTATTACCTGCCCCGACGTGATCCCAGCGGAAAACGTATACAAAACGGCGAATGAAGCCCGTTTTCGGTGGTAAATATAATACGGGGTGATTGTTATGGAAAATAGTGAAATATGGCTTGCAGGCGGCTGCTTCTGGGGCGTCGAGGCCTACATGTCCCGGATACCGGGAGTCGCTGAAACTACGGTGGGCTATGCCAACGGCAGGACCGAAAGGCCGACCTATGAAGAGGTGTGCCATAAGAACACGGGCCATGCGGAAACCGTGCATGTGGTTTATGACCCTCAAAGAGTGGGACTTGAAGGTCTGCTCGGGCATTTTTTCAAGATCATCGACCCTACCGTAAGGAACAGGCAGGGGCACGATATCGGCTCGCAGTACCGCACGGGGATATATTACAGGGATGCTTCCGACCGGGATACCATCAATGGTTATGTCGCAAAGGAGCAATTGAAGTATAATCAGAAAATTGTGACCGAAGTATTGCCCCTGGCCGGCTTCTGGCCTGCCGAGGAATATCACCAGGACTATCTGGAGAAAAACCCGGGCGGGTATTGCCATGTGGACCTGTCGTGTTTCAGCAAAGAGGCGCCTCCGGCCGTGAAGCCGGAGCTTTATCACAAGCCTGAGGAGCGGGAGCTGGGGAAAATGCTCACGGACGAGCAGTACAGAGTGACGCAGTCGGGCGCCACCGAAAGGCCTTTTTCGAATGAATTCTGGGATAACCGCGAGCCCGGTCTTTATGTCGACGTCGTGACAGGGGAGCCTCTTTTCAGCTCCAAAGACAAGTTTGATTCAGGCTGCGGCTGGCCGAGCTTTACCGGACCGGTGGACCCCTCGGTCGTAAACTATAAGGAAGACAGGAGCCACGGGATGGTGAGGAAGGAAGTCCGGAGCAGGGTAGGCCAATCCCATCTCGGGCATGTGTTCGACGACGGGCCTCCCGGCAGGGGCGGCCTGAGATACTGCATCAACAGCGCCTCCCTGAGATTCATACCGCTTTCCGAAATGGAGAGGGAGGGCTACGGTGAGTTTATTAGCCTCGTATAAAAGGAATTGTGCAATATAAATAATGCAAAGAGAAATAATGATGAGTTTTTGCACTTATATCATCTTGTTCAGCCTGTTTCGCAACGGATATATTAAGTTTGAATTTAACTATATGGAGGGTGTCATGATGGATTCATTTAAAAATGTGCTTCTGGCCTCGCCGCTGTACATACTTCGCGGCGAATGTGGGAAAAACCTGCCGGAGGTGCTGGCCAGGCTTGCAAGCACAGGTTTTCAGGGCGTCGAGTTCCTGGGCTTCTTCGGGGAGAGCGCGGAAGCTGTGCACGACAGGATGGAAGAGCTGAAGCTGACTCCCGTAGGAAACCATGTTCCCTACGCTGAGCTCATAGCGGATACCGTGGGTGTTATAGACTTTCATTTAAAGGCGGGCTGCAGGTACCTGACCGTTGGAGGAATACCGGAAGAAGGGCTGCCGGGCGGCAGGGACTTCGCTGGGACCGTAAAGCAGCTGACGAGGATAGGCAAGGCTTGCAGGGAAAGCGGCATCACACTTCTATACCACAACCACGCCTTTGAGCTTGCCAGGAAAGTGCAGGGCAGGTACATGCTTGAGGTAATACTTGACGAGACGCCGGAGGACTGCCTTTCACTGGAGCCCGACCTGGGCTGGATGGCAATCGGAGGGGCCGACCCGGCATACTTCCTGGACAGGTACAGGACGCGCTGTCCGGTCATACACCTGAAGGACTTCTATGCAAGCAATATCTCCGGAATAGGGGATGCCGCCGGGCTGGGCGCAAGGCGAGGGACAGAGGAAAACGCCTTTTTTGAGTTCCGGCCGGTGGGTTACGGAATAGCCAATATTCCGCAGTACATAAACAAAGTGCTGGCATGCGGCCCCGAGTGGCTGGTAATGGATCATGACCTTGCCTATGAGCGGGACAGTTACGAGGATCTCCGCCTGAGCCTGGAGTACGTGAGACGCCTGCTGTCGCTGCTGTAGCTGCTATTGCTAATAATTTACAGGAATGGTAGAATGAACTGGATGACGATGCGCGTCCCGGCCTTATACTTCCGGGCATAGAGGTGAAGCGGTATTGGGGTATCGTATTAATGAAGCGTTAAAAGCAGCGGCTTTCCTTCTGTCGGAATACCGCATGATGGTGTTCTTTTCGGCTTCGATAGCATGGCTTGAGCTAGTTTACAGGCTGTGGAGCTTTAGAAGCATGAACGCCGATTACTTGTTTGCAGTCTCCTTTTCGATATCTGCCGGCGCAATCCTGTCCCTTCTGACCGGCCTTTTTTCGTATGAAACGAACAGGATAGCGGCAATTTCCTATGTATCGCTGCTGTTTCTCCTATATGCAGTGCAGCTGGTCTACTTCAGCATATTTAAGACGCCGCTTTCGCTTTATTCGCTGACCGGGGCCGGAGACGCCCTTCAATTCAAGGATGTCATCGGCTCCGCAATATTAAGGAATATTTTCGCCGTTTTGCTGCTTCTGCTCCCTCTTGCCGTCCTGCTTGGCTTTCCGGAAATTCTAGGGTTTGAGCGGATGAAGCCGGGTCCTTTGTTTTACGTGATCCTCCTGTTTGTCGGGGTGCATCTGTTTTCCCTGTTTTGCGTCTACGTCACGGGAGACAGCGCCATTTCCCAGCGGACGCTTTACTACAGAGCCTCCTCGCCTGTGCTTTCCGCGAGCAGGCTGGGACTGCTGACGACCATGCGTCTGGACCTCATGAGGCTTGTATCGGGGGCGGGGAATATGACTGCGGACAATGCGAACGACGCTTCCGGATACAGCGGCGGGACGGCCCCGGCATTTGCGGAGGGTCCGGCTCCAGCCAGCGGAAGCGGCGGTGCCGCCCCTGAGCCGGCATACGCCGCCGGACCGGAGACGGAAACTTTCGCTTCAGAGCCTGCAAAAATGTTCAACATCATGGACATTGACTTCGAGGCCCTGGCCGCAAACGAAAAGGACCCGGTATTGAAGGGGATGCACAAATACTTTTCCACCCTCATGCCGACGGAGACAAACAAATATACCGGCCTTTTCAAAGGCTGCAACCTCATCCTTATAACAGCCGAATCGTTTTCGCCCTATGCCGTCAGCCCGGAGCTCACGCCCACTCTCTACCGGATGTCGAAGGAAGGCTTCGTGTTCAGGAACTTCTACAACCCCACCTGGGGCGTCAGCACCTCCGACGGGGAATACGTAGCCTGCACTGGACTGATACCTAAGCCCGGCATATGGAGCTTCGCACGCTCCGGAAGCAATTACCTGCCCTTTGTAATGGGGAACCAGCTCAAAAAGCTCGGATACTCCGTAAAGGCTTACCACGATCACACATACACCTATTATAAGAGGAACATTTCCCACCCCAACATGGGCTATGATTACAAAGGAGTGGGAAACGGACTAGAGGTGCAGAAGACCTGGCCTGAATCCGACCTTGAGATGATCGAGGCCACGTCCGGAGATTTCACCGGGACAGGACCCTTCCACAATTACTATATGACCGTCAGCGGACACATGAATTACAGCTTCAGCGGCAATTACATAGCGAAGAAAAACAGGGCGCGCGTTGAAGGTCTGCCCCTGTCGGAAGCCTCAAAGGCTTATATCGCCTGCAACCTTGAGCTGGAGGACGCCATGGCGGCGCTCCTGGAGAGGCTTGAGGCCGCGGGCGTAGCAGAGAAGACCGTCATAGCCTTAAGCCCCGACCACTATCCTTACGGCCTGCCGGCAGCCAGCCTGAACGAGCTGGCCGGTCATAAGCCGGAGAGCAACTTCGAGCTGTATAAAAGCATCTTTATACTGTGGAAGAAGGGAATGGAGCCTGTGATCATTGACAAGCCCTGCTCCAGCCTGGACATAAACCCGACCCTGTCCAATCTTTTAGGGCTTGAATACGACTCCCGCCTGATGATGGGGCGGGATATCCTGTCCGCTTCGCCGCCGCTCGTGATATTTTCCAACTACAGCTGGATCACCGACAGGGCCAGGTTCAATGCGGCGGCCAACGCTACGGTCTTTACGGACGGGACGCAGAAGGACGCCTCATATGTGAGGGCGATAAATAAAACCGTTGCGGAAAGATTCACGTATTCCGAAAAGATACTCGATACGGATTATTACAGGCGTCTGACGGCAGTGCCCTGAATTTTGCAAACCTCCAGGAAATAGCATGTTGTAGCCGAAAGCGAAAGCTGATCTTATTTTTCTGGCGGAAAATAAGGCGTGGTTAAATGGCGGTAAAATTATTTTTCCGGGAAAGCAGCGTCCGGAGAAATGAATTTGAAGCGCGGAAACCTCTGCGGCATACCAGGCTGTAATCGCCTTCTATGTCTTTATTGTTTTTCTTAAACCGTTGGGCGTTATGTTGTGGTGCTCCTTAAAATGCCTGATAAAGTTGTTCGTATCGTTGAAGCCCGAGCGGAAGGCGATTTCCGATACGGGCATCTCTGTATTCGCCAGCAGATTCCTCGCATATGCCAAGCGGTTCAGCATTATATAGCGTTTGGGGCTGAAGCCCGTCAGCTCCTT
>JAEZJL010000471.1 GCA_023415815.1 Bacillota bacterium
GAGCTATAATAGCAAGAATGAAGCCCATGAAGGTGGCTCCGGCGTCCCCCATGTAAATCCTGGCCGGAGGCCTGTTGAACCTGAGATACCCGACTCCGGTGCCCACAAGGGCAATGGCCATAACAGCGGGAGCGGACTGTCCTTTAGTTATCGCCACAACGAAAAGCGTCATGGCCGAAATGGTCGAAAGACCGCCTGCCAGACCGTCCATCCCATCCGAAAAATTTATTACCGTAGTGACGCCGAAAATCCATGTGACCGTCAATATCAGCTGCAGGATTCCGGGCAGCACTACGTCCGAATTGTTGAACGGATTGTGAAAGCCGGAAAAGACAATCCCGGACCGGTAAACGATAAATGCGGCCAGGACCTGTACGACAAACTTGGGAAGCGCGCTCAGCTCCCTGCCGTGCGTCTTGTACCAGTCGTCCAGCATCCCGATGCCCATGATCATGACGGAGCCGATGAATACGGCCAGGAGCTCCAGATCAAATTTCCTCTGAAATAATGCGTAAGTGGCAAAAAACCCTGCAAAAATAGCTATGCTTGCCGTGAGGGGAACAGGCTCCCTGTGTATTTTCCTTTCGTTTCCCTCTACGGGCTTATCTACAAAATCCAGCTTGAAAGCGAGTCTCTTTAATACCGGAATGAGCAGTATTACTATGGTAAAAGCCATTGCAAAAGCTAATAAATATTTGATAAAAATCACTCCCGCTTCTCTGGTGCTTGTCTTCCGCGTCCCTGAATATTATATCAAAAGCGGGCAAATATTGTACAGTAATTCGCATAATCGTGATTTACGCGTGTGATTTCACGGAATATATATGATATAATTGCTTTTGTTGGAAAGCGGAGGATAGAGGGAAATATGGGCAGGGCAGGATTTGCTTCCATTGAAGCCGAAAGAATACTGCTGCGAAGGTTTAAGGAATCGGACGCGGAAGCTTTTTTCAGCATCAGGACCGACCCCCGGGTAGCCTTATATCAAGGCGAAGGCTGGGTAAAATATAAACCGGAACAGGCGCTGGGATTTGTCAGGGAGCAGATGCATTCCGAGCCCGGCATTCCCGGCATGTGGTTTCAGGTTGCGATTGAATTGAAGGAAACCGGAGAACTGATTGGCGATTGCGCCATACATACATTGCCCCAGGACGCAAAACAGGCCGAGATAGGATTCACCTTGGCACCGGCGTTTCAGAATAAAGGCTTTGCCGCAGAAGCGGTCAGATGCCTTCTGGGGTATATATTCGGAGCGCTTGAAATGCATAGGGCGATCGCCGTAACCGATGTCAGAAATATTAAATCAATCAAATTGATTGAGAGAATCGGAATGCGCAGGGAGGGCCACTTTATACAAAACGCATGGAATAAGGGCGAATATACGGATGAGTACTTATATGCCATTCTGAAAGAGGAATGGGAAGCGAAAATACGTTAAGATCCTGGTGGCAGGCAAATTTCTAAGGGAGGATAAATTTTATGCAAAAGGCGCTGGAAAGGTTTCTCAGATACGCAGCAATCTGCACCACTTCGTCATATGAGACGGGGACACATCCCAGCACGGGGACGCAATATGAATTCGCGGCCATGCTGGCAAAGGAACTGGGGGATATCGGCCTTACCGATATCACGCTTGAGGAGACGGGCTATGTGATGGCCACTCTGCCCGAAAATACGGGCAGGCAGCTTCCGGTGATCGGCTTCATAGCACATATGGACACCAGCCCCGACATGACGGCGGAGAAGGTTTCTCCCAGGGTCGTCCGCAATTATGACGGAGGCGATATCGTTGTAAACCGGGATCTGAACGTTGTCCTCTCTCCCGATGAATTCCCTTCGCTTCGCGAATACAAGGGCGGCGGCATAGTTGTCACCGACGGCACTACATTGCTTGGCGCCGATGACAAAGCCGGCATAGCCGAAATCGTCACCGCCATGGAGCATCTCATAAATCACCCTGAAATCGAGCATGGCAGGATCCGCATATGCTTCACGCCGGACGAGGAGATCGGGGAAGGCGCGGACCGCTTCGACGTAAAAAGGTTCGGCGCAGATTTCGCATACACAATGGACGGGGACGAGCTGGGTTCCCTCGAGTACGAGAATTTCAACGCCGCCTCGGCAAACATTGTGATTAACGGCAGGAACATACATCCCGGCTCGGCGAAAAATAAAATGGTAAATTCCATCCTTATCGCAATGGAGCTCGAGGCGCTTCTTCCCTGCAGCGAAAAGCCAGCCCACACCGAGGGCTATGAGGGCTTCTACCACCTGAACGATATTAAAGGCAGCGTGGAACAGACAACGATGAAATATATCCTGAGGGACCATGACAGGAGCAAGTTCGAGCAAAAAAAGCTCCGTATAGTAAAGACAGCCGCCTTCCTCAATGAAAAATACGGCGCGGGGACGGTCGTGACGGAAATAAAGGATCAGTACTATAACATGAAGGAAAAGGTGACTCCGGTCTATCACATCGTTGAGCTTGCGGTCAGGGCGATGGAAAGCGTTGGCGTAAAGCCGGTAATAAAGCCCGTCCGCGGAGGCACCGACGGCTCCAGGCTCTCCTGGATGGGACTCCCGACCCCGAATATCTTTACCGGAGGCGGAAATTTCCACGGAAAATATGAATTTCTCTCCGTTGAATCAATGAAGAAGGCCGCTGAGGTCATCGTAAAAATAGCGGAGCTGGCTGCCGTTTGAGCCTGCTCCGCATAAATTCAATTAAAGGCAATGCCGTTTGAGGCGTTCATTTTGCTCCTTGCCGTTGCCAGCTCCGAAAGCAGTCCCTCGTATACCGGTGTGATGCCCGGTATATTATGGAAATCGTGCGGCGTCGCAAGTGAAGCGTCCTTTTTGAAATCGTGTATCCCGCTTTCCTTGAGCATGGCCGCCACAAACTGTGTGCAGAAATAGTGGTTTTTCCTCCTGAACGGCCTGTTGAGCATGACGCCTATGAGTCCGAGGAGATTGTAGCGGTAGAGGTGCTGGTTGAAGATGAATTCATCCACGGCCGCCCTCAATCTGAAATACTTCTTCTTGCTGATCTCCAGCTCGTAGATCAGGCACATGGTATCTCTGAAAGCCCTGTAAACGCCGCTGTCCGCATGTTCTGTGACAAAGCCGCCTATCAGCGGGAACCATATGATTTTTCTCCCGAAGCTATAAAATTCTTCTATATCGTCGTCCAGACAAAGGGAAATGTGGTTGTAGCCTGCTTTTGTGAACAGGTTTATAAACCTGGAAAACATTGTCCCCGTCGCGGTCATAACCAGATAAATCCTGTACATCTGTCCCCCCGGATAAATGATAAAAAATCAATAACCATCACGTTTAATTATATAGACTCTGCGTCGGGCAGTCAATGTCCAGGCTTTTTTTGCAGCCTGCCTGAATTCTCCGGCGCAAACAAAACAGGAGTCGATCCCGGGCTTTTCGCACCGTACGATCGACTCCTGCGGCATGGTTCATGCTTCACTACGCAACACCTGCCAGACTCTCCTTCAGGACCAGACGGGCCCTGAATATCCTGTTTTTTATAATGGACATCGGCTTGTCGAGCGCGTCGGCGATCTCCTTGTAGGACATTCCCTTCTGGTGGTAAAGTATGATGGGTATGCGGTAGATTTCCGGCAGTCCGGAGATGGCCTGGCGCACGGCCATTGATTTTTCTTTCCTTATGAACCTGTCCTCGGGGGTATTGGCGGAACCCGTCCTGTTTTCCAGCTCCTCGAGCGATACCGTGTTCAGCTTCTTTCTCCTGACAGAGTCCAGGCATATGTTTGTGGCCACTTTTACCAGCCAGGTGGAGAATTTATACTGCGGATCGTATTTTTCCAGCGACCTGTAAACCTTTATG
>JAEZJL010000475.1 GCA_023415815.1 Bacillota bacterium
ATGGAGACTTGGTCAATGAAGACGGACAATTAGTCAATGAGCAATGGAAGAACGCAAAAACTGCGACGGATGTCATTGATGCAATCAAGGCCTCTCTCGACCATGAAAGGTTCGAAGATCAAATGGAAGAATTGGCTGAACGAAAATATATTGAGGACATGCAAAAACAAACGGAAGGAACAGTGATATACGGTGAATGGTATGATGAAAAAAGTTTACAAAAGGAAGGTTTAAAGTTAGATACGGAACGGTTATTTGAAAAAACAGGCGGTATTAATGATTTTAGTATATCTCTTACTAAAATTGACACGGGTGAAGTAATTTTTAGTGACATTGTAGTAAATAATTTATCTTCAAAAACCGAGGTTGTTATTAAAGGGATAACAGTGAGACAAGGTGCAGGTATTGAACTTAGAGGTTCGGATCTATACAATTTAGGATATATAAAAGGAACGGTACCGGGTGGGGAGTAAAGACGCTATGCTTCAATTGTTAGACGAACGCAGGAGTATAGGAGCCATTCAGTAGAGGATATGGCTAACAGGTTTTTTGAGAGTGTAAATAGCTTGTGTAAACCTCCGGGTGATTATAGTAAAATCAAATCGGAGGTTTTCTATGTGAATCAGCTCAATGCCTCTGCGGCGATGCGGCGGAGTTTACGGCAAAATAATGCCCGCCTTTAGCAAGCGAAGCAAGCGGGGACGGTTCTTGCCTTGCTAGGAACACGGTTGACTTGTCAGGATAAATGTGGTATTATTACAAAATATTGCAACGTAATAGGAGTGATATTATACCCAGACAAGCCAGAATAAAAGGAGAGTTTTCAGTTTATCACGTTATCCAGAGGGGGAATGAAAGAAAAGACCTGTTCTTAAGTGTTGCGGACAGAGTCAAGTTTCTTGACATTCTTTTAAGGATGAAAGCAAAATACAATTTCCTGATATATTCCTTTTGCCTTATGAGCAACCATATACATCTCCTCATTGATGATAATGGAAATGACATATCCAAGCTCGTTAAAAGCATCAACATCAGCTATGCATACTATTTTAACCGGACCTACGAGCGCTGCGGACATCTTTTTCAGGATAGGTTCCGCAGTGAACGGATAGATAGCGATGCCTATCTGATCGAAGTCAGTAAATACATACACAATAATCCGGTAAAAGCCGGGCTTGTAAAAGAATCCTGGGAATACAGATGGAGCAGTTGTGATGTCTATACCGGCAGAAGGAAGAGCACAGATAATTTAATCTCTGCCGCCAGAATCCTGAGTCTGTTTTCGGTAAATCCTTCGGTAGCAGCAAAAGAATATGAGACATACGTTACAGGGATTGATAGCGAAAATGTCCGGATTATGGATGAAGAGGAGCGTACTGAGGATAAAATCTATAACAGCGGGTTTGTCAACACTTTAGAGCAGGCCAAAAATAAGGTGCTTGAAGCTGTCCACCGGGAAAGCTTGTCTTTTGATGAAGCCATGAAGGATAAAAGCATACGGAATAGGCTGATGAAGCAAATCAGGATGAACTCGTCCCTTTCTTTAAAGCAAATCGGAGAATTGTTCGGCGGAGTCAGTGAATCCAGGGTAAGCAGGATTCTTGGGAAAAGATAGCAAGCAAGAACAACCATGAATCAGCTTGAACAAGGAATGCATGAAAGCAAATTCCACAATATGTAATTTCCTTTCACATTAACCGTCCCTGCTTGCCCCGTTTTGCCCTCCCCGCTTGCCGCATTTGCCCGCATGCCCGTCCTCGTTGTGATATAATGTAATCAGACGGGGCGTTGGTTGCCAGGCTTAGGAAGCGAACAGGGCAGCAGGCGTCAGATGCTCGGAACAGTTCTTCGGGAAAGCCCGTCTTATAATAAGCCAGGAATGAATTATGGAAAATAAATGGAGAATTGTTGGCGCAGCCAGTGAATCCAGGTTAAACAGGATTCCCGGGAGCGGCATAGCAAGCAAGAACCGTCCCTACTTGCTATAATTAAAAGCAAATCGGGGAATTGTTTGGCGGAGTCAGCCGAATCCGGAATTAAACAGGATTCCGAGAAAGGATAGCAAGCAAGAACCGTCCCCACTTGCCCCGTGGTATATATGTACGAGATCATATCCTCGCTTTTGAAATATGTTTTTATAACAATTATATACGTCTTTATCTTCGGTATCATAAGGCTGATTTACCTGGATATCCGGTCAATGAGCGGGAAAAGCCTGCAGAAGGAGGAAAGGCTGCCCTACCTTAAGCTGCTGAGCCTCAAGGACCGCTTTTATTTCAAGCTTGAAGAAAGCTATCTGCTGACGGGGGACACCACCATCGGACGTTCGAATAAAAATAAAATACATATCGGGGATCCTTTTCTTTCAGGTATGCAGGCGGTCTTTACCAAAATAGAGGGAGCGTATTACCTCCGGGATGCCGGGAGCACGAACGGGACCGAGCTCAATGGCGTGCGCCTGGGCACGGAGCCTGTACAGCTCAAGGACGGGGACAGGATTCACGCCGGGCAGCTTGATTTTATCTATGTGAGCGGCGAAAAGGAAGGTGAGGGCATTGAAATTGAAGCTGACGGCAAGCATTCATAAGCCTCACTATCCGCTGTATATGCTCGTCCTTGCGGATATCACGGCTTTTTTGCTGCTTTTTTTCAGAAAAACGCCCTATGACGTAAATTCGCTGCTGATGGGCGGTTCCCTGACAGCGGCGATATTGACCGTGTATTTTCTGATACGGAGACTCAGGCTGGGCGACGAATATATTTTCATCGTTGTCGCAATGCTTTTTTCCACCGGAGAGATGATGCTCTATCGCCTTGACAGGGAGCTTGGCGTCAAGCAGGCGGTATGGCTCGGAATCGGCTTCCTGATATTTTTTGCCGCATATTTCATTTTCAGGCGGTATCGGACATGGGACAGGCTTATATATTTCTATATCGCGGGGTCGATCGTATTGTTTGCCGCTACGATGATCTTCGGGAGCGAGATCAAAGGCTCAAAGAACTGGATCGTGCTTCCGGCCTTCAGCATCCAGACGTCCGAGGTAACGAAGCTGCTTTTCATATTCTTTCTGGCCTCTTATTACAGCCGGAGGGAGGAGCTCTTCGCACGCTGCCGCAAAATGTGGGTGCAGGCGGGCTTCATGCTGGTAACCTATCTTTTGATGGGGCTTCTTGTCCTGCAAAAGGAATGGGGTACTCCTCTTCTGCTTTTTTTGATATACTTTGTGATCATTTATATTTTCGAAAATAATCCTCGCATAATCCTCGCCAATGGGCTTGCCGCTGCCGCAGCCGGAGTGTCGGGCGCCCTTTTTGTGAACCATATCAGGGTTCGTATCGTTGCATGGCTGGATCCGTGGGGCGACATAGCGGACAAGGGATATCAGATAGCCCAGTCTTTGTTTGCCATCGGGGCCGGAGGCTTTTTCGGGACAGGGATCGGGCTTGGGAGGCCGGAGCTGATCCCGGATGTGCGCACGGATTTTATTTTTTCCGCGATATGCGAGGAAATGGGAATTTTCGGAGGCGCGGCCGTAATACTGCTCTTCCTGCTGCTCTCATACCGCGGCTTTAAAATAGCGCTCGGCTGCAGCGATGTTTTTAATAAAACGCTGGCCCTGGGAATTACGCTTATGTTCGCATTTCAGACCTTTATCATCATCGGCGGAGTGATAAAGCTTTTGCTGCTCACAGGCATCACGCTTCCCTTTATAAGCTACGGCGGAAGCTCGCTTGTAACCAACTTTGCCGCCCTTGGAATACTGCAGGCGATCTCGGCGGGACGGCCGGCGGACAGGAGCGGTGACAATGAAAACGGATAGGAAAATAATTCATGCGGTTACAGGCGTATGCCTCCTTTTTATCCTCCTGATAGTCTATCTCAGTTATTTTGAACTGTTCATGAAGGATGACATAGTCAAGAATTCATACAACCGGAGGCTGAGCGGGAGCGACAGCAGCGTGCTGCGCGGCAGCATATACGACAGGAACGGTAAGCTCCTGGCGGAGAGCCGGATCAACGGAGATACCCAGGAGAGGATATACCCCTACGGAAGCCTTTACAGCCATATTATCGGCTATGATTCCCAGGTATACGGAAAGTCACTTCTGGAGGCAAGCTTCAACAGCTATCTCTCGAACAAGTACGACATACACGCCATTCTGGATATAAGCGGCAGAATGGCGGGATATAAGCCTTCGGGCGCCAATATGTCGCTGACGATCGATCACAGGCTCCAGGCGAAGGCGGAGAAGCTCCTGCGGAATATTAAAGGCGCGGCGGTTGTAATGAATCCGAAAACAGGAGAGATCCTCGCAATGGTTTCCAAGCCGGACTTCAACCCCAACGGAAAGGAACTGGAGAAAAACTGGACAAGTCTTGTCGATTCGCCGGACGCTCCCTTCCTGCCCAGGGCGACGCAGGGCATGTACGCACCCGGCTCCACCTTCAAGGTGGTGACAGGCTCGGCTGCTGTCGATAACGGGCTTTCCGGCATGACCTTTGCGGACAGCGGTGTTATAACCATCGACGGCAAGCAGTTCAGGAATTCCGGCGGAAGCGTTTACGGCAAGCTTGACATCACAAAAGCCATGGCGGTATCCTGCAATACTTTTTTTGCAAAGCTGGGATCGGATCTGGGCTTCGAAAGCCTTAAAAGCGAAGCGCTCTCCTTCGGCTTCGAAAAGGAGGTCCCCTTCGACCTTCCCGTGAAGCGGAGCGTATTCCCATACAAGGAAATGGGCAAGGCGGATATGGCAAGCGTCGGCATCGGTCAGGGCAAGCTGCTCGCAACGCCTTTGCAAATGGCTATGATCGCCTCCTGCATCGCCAATGACGGGATAATGATGAAGCCCTGGCTGGTAAAAAGGGTGGCGACGGTAAACGGTATCGAGCTTCGCGCGGGTAAACCGTCGGAGCTTTACAGATCAATCTCCCCGGAAACGGCAGCCGCTATCAGGGATATGATGATAGAAGCAGTGGCGGATGGGACGGGTAAGAGCGCAAGGATACGGGGCGTTCAGGTGGCGGGCAAGACGGGCACTGCACAGAATGAGCTTACGGATAAGGGAAAAAATAAGGAGCACGCCTGGTTTATAGGCTTTGCCCCGGCCAAGGATCCCGAGGTTGCGGTCGCCGTCATCGCCGAATACAGCGGCGCAAGCGGAGGCAGCCTCTGCGCGCCCATCGCAAGGGAGCTGATATCCGAATTCCTGGGGCAGTAGCCTGCAAGTTTGACGCACATTAAAATCATATAGAGTATACTTCCTCTGTTTCTGCAAAAGCTAATGCGATAAAGACTTTAAATTAAGGCGTAAAGGAGAGCTTTATCTTGAAGGTGGCCATCATCGGAGCGGGGACGTCCGGGCTGTCGTGTGCAATCGAGCTGGAGAGGAACGGCATTTACCCGGTCATTTTTGAGCGGAACAGCTTTATCGGCGAATACCACCCCCACGTATCCGCATTTCTGAGCTTGCTTACCCGCCCGGCTGCGGACCCTGTCAGATTTATCAATAAAGAGCTGGGGATCAGCTTGAATCCGTTGAACCGGTTCAGGAAGGTCATCCATTTCTCGCCACATAACCAGGTAACCGTTTCCGGCCCGCTCGGATATTTCATGATCCGCGGGAAGGAGGAAATCTCGGTCCAGGGCCAGCTTTACGCGCAAATCAAGTCAAAGGTGCATTTCAACAGCTATGTCCAACCCGAGGATATTGAAAGGGAATTCGACTATGTCGTCGTAGGGGACGGACACTGGACAG
>JAEZJL010000487.1 GCA_023415815.1 Bacillota bacterium
CAATATTGAAATGCTGCCGGAAACGAAAAGGGACGGCTTCTGACGTTTCAGAGCCCATCCCTTAATCACTTTAGCTATTCGTATTGATATTTTTATTATCCGCATACGGGCCTCGGGGACCGTAGGATCTCAGGGCTTTTTAAACGGGACCAGCCGGTCGACCCTAGCCAGATAATTTTCGTACTCCTTGCCGAAGACCAGCTTGAGCTTCTTCTCCTCTTTGCCGATGAAAATCATAACGCCGATGTACAAAAATATCGAAGCCACAAGATAGACCCAGGTCAAGGTAATAAATGTTATGGCGGGAAGCAAGAGGAACGTTGCGCTGGAGTAAATTGGATTGCGTACAACGCCGTATGCGCCGGTGGTCACCAGCTTGCCCTTGGGAAAGCCTGTGAACAGCTGAAAAATCGCGGTTCCCCAGAGGATTACTCCGAGGAGCAGCAGCACATATCCCACATACCTTAGAAAGCCCAGGCTTTCAGGCAGCGCCGCGACCTTCGGCAGATTGATATGTACCAGTATGGCTGCAATGAGGGAGGGCAGCATGAAAAGGATAATTTTACCGCCCTGCCCGACGATGTTCATTCCTTTTTGGTTTTTAAGGATGCTTAACATGATTTATCTCCTTCACCCGTCCTATTTTCTTATAAATATTGTTATTGCGGTTAAGATCACCAGCACTGCCGTAATGATGTTCATCGGCATGTAGCATGTGGGTATGGGCGTACCCTTTGAAAAATTGGAATTGACCCATGAATTGAAGAAAAACATGCCGATCGCCATCAATGCGGTTAAAATCGCCAATATTATTTGAAAAGTCCTCATCAATAATACCTCCCTTCACCAGCATAATCATAATGAAACCGCACCTCGCCTGACAACTGCCTGAGGCTTAATCGGATGGTAAAATTTCCATACTATCCATGAAAGTACAATTTCATTAGATCATACTGCCAATAAAGAGATATGTCTGACGCTTATAAAAAAAAATTTACAGCGGGGAAGCGTCCTTTGAAAGCCCTCTCCATTCCTCGCGCAGGACCCCCATATAAATTCTGTTCAGCTTCTGCCCGTCCCGGAGGACGCTTTGGCGCGTAGCGCCCTCCGCCACGAAGCCGGCTTTTTCATATGAACGTATCGCGGCTTTATTATTGCTGATAACATCAAGCCCGACGCGGTTCATGTTCAATTCGTCAAATGCATAGCGCAGCAGCAGCCGTACCGCTTCGGTGCCGTAGCCCTTTCCGCGGTAGTCCCGCTCGCCGATGCCTATGGCGAGCATTCCGGCCTGGTTATTCCACTCAATGCTGTGAAGTGCGACAAAGCCTATCAACAGGTCGCCTTCCAGAAGGCGTATACCGAATTCCAGATTTTTTGCATCGGCTGCTGTGGACTTGATGCTTTCACGGAAAAACTCAGCGGAACGCGGCAGGGCATAGTCTGTGTCCAGGCTGCGCAGGTACTCCGCATCCTCGCTCCAGCGCGCGAGGCTTTCCGCGTCCTGTTCGGCCATGGCCGTCAGGCGTATGCGCTCGCCGTTAAATAAGTTGTACTCGCTCATGTTATACACCTCAATTTTTGAATTATAAAAAACGGACAGTCAGGCCGCTGCGTTTTGAACCTGAATATTCTGTTTTCACAAATATAGCATATAAAAATGCACGGGATAAATTCAAGCTAAAAATAAATTATAACGAAATTTTCAACCGGACGCCGTTCGGCTGAGTTGTACGGATAAGAGATTATGTAGAAATTTATAAATAATTGTAGAAAAGTGTTGTTAGTGTTAGAATTGGTTTTAAAGAAATACAAATTTCCGTTTTGCCATCCAGGATAAATTAAATTTATAAAGGTACGCTATGAAATTTAAGAAGAGGAAAATATCCAACAGACTCATCGCAGTGTCTTCAATATTCTTTATTACTTCCGTGATACTCGTGTCCGCAGGCAGCTATTTTTTCACCTCGGGGGAATTGCGCAGAGAGTACGTGCAATATAACTCAAAGGTTCTGAATGTGATCTGCGGAAATTTCGAGGATTATATCGGACAGATCAGCCGGCTTTCCCTGAACATCCGAAATGATGAGAGCCTGATAGACAGCCTTGACTCCGGCGATTATTCCTATGAAATCGAGGACAAGCTGAAGCTGGCCTATCAATCCCACATGGCGTCGCTGGGCATAACCAGGATTGAGTTTTATATTCCGAAAACGGACAGGGAGCTGGTGCTTGAGGACAATACGGTAAAGTTCGCCCAGAAGGAGCACGCCTCGGAGGACTGGTACAGGCGGACGGTGAGCAGCGAGGATTTTCAATATATCGAGCCTGCAAGGAAATATGGGGGAATGCCTTCACAGACAGGCGGCGGGAATTTTATGATCTTGAGAAGAAGCATCATCGATATACAGAACAAAAAGCCCATTGTCGTGATGAGTATCCATGTGGGCATGGGTATCATGAATAAATTCATTTCACTGGCCCGGATAAATGAAGGCGAGGCGCTTTTTATTTTTGACGGCGAAGGGACGACCTTCTATGCCAACAGCCTGTCGGACGGAGCGCCGGTCGCAGACGGCAGTATAACCGCCCTCCTGGGCGGCGGAAGCGCGGGTGGGGAGGAGGCCATTTTCAGCTTCAACAGGGAAAAATACATAAAAGCCTTGAGCGGGCTGCCGGGAGACCGGTGGAAAATGGTCAAGGTGGTGCCGCTGCGCATTATAAACTCCGAGATCAATAAGATATTCTCCTTCGGCCTCGTCGTGCTGCTCGGCTTCATGCTCATAACTACTGCTGCTATCATAATCATCGTCAAAAGAATGACCTCCGGAATCACAAGGCTGGCAAAATATATGGACATTGTGGCCGCAGGGAAATTCGACGTCCACATCAGCGGGACCGGCGACGACGAAATCGGCTTGCTGACTCGGCGCTTCAATTCCATGGCAAAAAAAGTGGACGAGCTTGTCAATGAAGAATACAGGCTCAAGCTCAGCGAGAAGAACGCCGCGCTGAAGGCGCTTGAAGCCCAGATAAATCCGCATTTCCTCTACAATACCCTGCAGGCGATTTCGGGTAAGGCGCTGATGAACAGGCAGGAGGAGATCAGCCGGATGCTGGGGACGCTGGCCTCGACCTTCAGGTACTGCGCCAGCATGCAGAGGATGATCCCCGTCTATGATGAGCTTAAAATATCGGCAGGTACATACAGCTTTGCAAGCTGCGGTTCGGCGGCAGGCTGGAGGTGGAGTACGAGGTGGGAGACCGGGCGCTGGACTTCATGATCCCCAAGATGCTGCTCCAGGTACTGGTTGAAAATTCAATCAAGTATGCCGTAGAAGCCACCAGTATGAAGGTTACAGTCAGGATTTTCATAAGCGTCCGGGAGGGAGCCGTTTACATAAGCGTTTCGGACGACGGCCCCGGGGTAAGCGCTGAGAGCCTGGGTAAAATCCTTGAAGGACTGTATGAGGAGAGCTGGAACGACAGCGGCAAAAAAGGCACGGGTATCGCGAATCTTTATTCCAGGATAAAGCTTATTTTCGGCAGCAATATTGAATTCAGGATCGAGAGCGTGCAGGGAAAGGGCTTCGGCGTAAGCATAAGCCTGCCGGAGAAGGAGGTCGTTTAAAATGCGCAAGGTTCTTATCGCGGACGATGAGGAGCATGTACGGGAGACAATAAAGGCGGTGGGATTATGGGACCGGCTCGGGATTTCCGCGATACTGGAAGCCCGGGACGGCCTTGAGGCTTTCGAAACCATTCGGAGGGAACGGCCCGACCTGGTCATCGTCGATATGAAAATGCCCTATATCGACGGGGCGGAGCTGATAAAAAGATGCGCGGGGGCCACTCCGAATACAAAGTACGTCATCGTCAGCGGCTATGACGATTTTGAGTATATGCGCCAGGCCATAAGATCGGGTATCGTCGATTACATATTGAAGCCCATTGATCCCGAGGAGCTGAACGAGGCGATGGAAAGGGCGGTAAAGGGAATAGGCCCTGCAAAGCCGGAGGAGGATATCGAAAGCGCGGGCTCCATAGGCTTCACCGCCGAAATCAAAAAGTATATTGACAAAAATTATTCTTCGGGGATAAGGCTGGACATGTTCTCGAAGAGATTCTACATGACCAGGGAATATATCTTGAAAAAATTCAAGGAGGATTATTGTCTGGGCATCTACGAATACGCGACCAGGGTAAGGATGGAAACGGCCAAAAAAATGCTGGACTCCTCAGGCTTGAGGATACAGGAGATTTCAGACAGGGTCGGCTTCAAGGACAGCAATTATTTCAGCAAGGCCTTTAAAAAATATTACGGCCTTTCACCCAGGGAGTACAGAGAAAACACGGGTATCGCCGACGGAGACGCGGTATGACCTGTTCAATAATGTACCCTTATAGTTCAATTTATTTCATTTTCATCACCTCCGGATATTATTACAATTAGCTTAAGTGATGTCACTCAAAGCAAACTAAAATCAACAAGGAGAATTAGTATGGTTAAAAGAATGATGGCGTTCGCGGTTGCTATTGTAATGACGGCGTCTCTTTTGGCAGGCTGTGGGAGCGCCGATACCGGAGCCTCTGCGGCGACCGCCCCGGAAGCGACGGTAAAGGCGGAAGCAGGTACGGCTGCGGAGGCGGAGGCCAAGCCGCCTGTGAAAATCGTATGGTTCGACGAGAATGCATATGCTCTGGACAAGATGGATGCTATACTGGCCGGGTTGAAGGATGAGGAGAATATTGAAATCGAGGTCGAGCATTCCGCCAATAATTATTTTACGGTTCTGAAGACGAAAATCAACTCGGGCGACGCTCCCGACATATACCAGACAAAAGCGGGCACGGATAACAAGACCTATGCGGAATACAGCTATGATTATACAAACGAGGAGGTCGTCAAAAAATTTACGGACGACGCCATAGAGCAGTGCGTGTACCAGGGCAAGGTAACGGGTCTGCCCTGGAATTACCAGACCTTTTCGCTGCTTTACAATAAAAAGCTGTTTGCCGACGCGGGCATAACAGAATTGCCGAAGACTCTGACCGAGCTTGGGGAGCTGTGCGAAAAGCTCAAGGCAAAGGGCATCACCCCTTTTGCGAACGGGTATAAGGAATACTGGGTATTCAGACATATTATCGACCATTTCATGGCGGCCGAGGGCAAGGAGCCGGCCACGCTTGCGGAAGAAATCACAAACGGAAGCGTCAAGATAGGCGACCTCAAATATATGAAGAACTCGTTTGCCTTTATCGACCTCACCATAAAATACGGCCTGCCGAAGCCCCTTGAAATAGGGTGGGAGGAGTCCGAGAACGATCTCGCCCTGGGGAAAGCCGCCATGATCCACATGGGCGACTGGTGCGAGCCCACGCTCAAGAAGGTGAATCCCGACATCCAGGTAGGCTTCCTGCCGCTGCCTGTGGGAGACGACCCGGGCAGCGCAAAGGTGCTTGCCAATGTCTCGTGGGTATGGAGAGTCTATAACGACAGCGAAAATCTGGACGCCGCCAAAAAAGCCCTTGAATACTTCCTCACCTCGGACAAGGGTATAGAATTGAACGCCAATGATCTTAGCTCGGTTATAGCCATCAAGGGCAGCACGGTCAAGCCCAGCGGAATGCTTGCCAACAGCGCGCTGGAGATCATGTCCGGGGGAGATTTCTATCCCTGGCCCCATATGTCATGGCCGGACGGCTTTGATCAGAAGCTGGGGAATCTCTATCAGGCATATATCGTAAAGGCAAAGACGGGAGATCAGGTTTTAAATGAACTGACGGATACCTGGCTCAAGATGTCCCAGGAATGAGCCCATACCCGGCCGCATGCCGGGAGGAGCCGTGAGACGGCTTGCGCCCTGTGCGGCCAAAAGATAAGCAACCCCTCCTTTTCTTCTGTGTGAGGTGCGGCCGGGATTAAGCCCGGCCGTATCTTATAAAATACTCAGGATTCAGGTGATTTTATTGATAAACCTAAAAACAAAGAAGTTTCTTAACACAGCCGAATTCACCCTTTTTATATTGCCTGCCCTCATACTTGTTGTTATTACGACGGACCTTCCCTTTTTAATGAATATCTACTATTCCTTCCAGAAGTGGAACGGCCTCAGCAAGGTCATTAAATTCATAGGGGCCGGGAATTTTATTGAGCTTTTTACGGACGACCCCTCGTTCTGGCATTCCTTTGCGTTTACCTTCAAGTACCTTTTTTTCTATGCAGTATTCTCAAATGTGACCGCGCTGACAATTGCCGTGCTTCTCAGCAATTCCTTCGCGGCGCGGGGGTTTGTGCGCTCTTCGATCTATCTTCCGTATATCATCAGCCTGATAGCGGTCAGCCTCATCTGGCAGTTCGTATTCGGGACGGGCTTTGAGGCCCTGTACAGGCTTACCGGCCTGGAGCTGTTCAGGCTGAGCTGGCTCGGCGACGGAAGGCTTGTGTTTTACTCCGTCCTGGTGACTACGCTGTGGCAGACCATCGGCTTTTATATGGTTATCTATATAGCCGGCCTGACCACGATCCCCACCGATATCATCGAAGCCTCGGAAATCGACGGATATGTGGGGCTGAAGAGATTTTTCAAAATAAAGCTGCCCCTGATAATGCCGTCCCTGACCGTATGCGTATTCTACTCCATCACCTATGCCTTCAAATTATTCGACATCATCCTCGTTATGACCAAGGGTGGCCCGGGAGAAGCCACAGCTACCATCGCCTTCAATATTTACACCGAGGCGTTTGTCAACAGCAGATATGGCTACGGCACGGCAAAATCGCTGGTTTTATTTGTGGTGGTCCTGATCGTTACCGTCGTACAGGTACGGTTTTTCAAGGAGAGGGAGGTGGAGGCATAGGAATGGCGAGGAAGCTTTTAAGAATTTTTCTTATTTTCTTGATTTGCGTGATCACTGTAATCTGGATATACCCGCTTTTACTCATACTGTTCAACTCATTCAAGCCGTACAGCGTGATGATGTCCGATTTCCTGGGCCTGCCGGACGGCATATCCTTCAAAATGTACGCGGATACCTGGATAAAGCTCGGCTTCGGAAGGCTGTTCCTCAATACGTTTACATATACCCTGTTCAGCGTCGTTATCGTGGTTCTGGCGGCGTCCATGGCGGCATACAAGCTTTCCAGGACAAAGACCCGCTACAGCTGGGCCGTGTTTATGCTGTGCATAATGCCTCTGATGGTGCCTTTCCAGTCCTATATGATCACACTGACGCACATGGCAAAAAACCTCGGCCTGACAGGCAGCAGGGCGGGGCTCATTCTGATATACGCAGGTCTGTATATGCCGCTGGCGACATTCCTTTACCATGGCTTCATCAAGACGGTTCCCGTCCAGCTGGACGAATGCGCGGGCATTGACGGGGCCTCGGGCCTGAGGCTCTTCTTCAGGATCATTTTTCCTCTGCTGAAGCCGGTGACGGTAACGGTTATAATCATCGATGCCATCGCCTGCTGGAATGATTTTATGGTGCAGCTGCTGTTTGTGGGCGGGAAAAAGTCGCTTTTCAATATCCAGAATGCGCTTTTTTTGCAGTTTTCAAATTCTTATACCGACTGGGAGCACGCCCTGCCGGGAATCATCATCTCTCTGGTGCCCACGGTTATATTCTTCATATCAATGCAAAAGCATATTTTAGCCGGAGTGACGGCGGGTGCGGTGAAGGGTTAGCCCCCGGAGACGGGAGCTGAAACCTTATACAGGATATTTATTCTACGAGCAAAGCGAAAGGAACGGATGCCAACATGAAGAAAGTGACGGCAGTACTCGTCGGCGAAGGCCACAGGGGAGTTGACGCATATGCGCCGTACGCCCTAGAGCATCCGCAGGAGCTCCGGTTTGTGGCCGTAGCCGAGCCCGACGGCGGAAGAAGGGAAAGCTTCAGGCAAAGGTACGGCATAGAAGAGGGCATGTGCTTTTTGAGCTGGGAGGAGCTCCTGAGGGAGGAGCGGCTGGCTGACGCCGCCCTGATATGCACCCAGGACAGGATGCATTTTGAGCCTGCTCTGAAAGCCCTGGAAAAGGGCTATCACGTCCTGCTTGAGAAGCCGATGGCCGCGTCTCCCGGACATTGTATCGAGATGGGCGAATATGCCGCCCGGTTCGGCAGGATATTTTCGGTATGCCATGTGCTGCGGTTTACAAGCTTCTTTTCCGCCATTAAAAATCTGCTGGACGGGGGAAGGATAGGAAGGCTTATATCCATACAGCACAACGAAAACGTAGCATACTGGCACCAGGCGCATAGCTATGTGAGAGGCAACTGGAGAAATTCCGTGGATTCAAGCCCTATGATACTTGCCAAATCCTGCCACGACATGGATATACTCCTGTGGCTGGCCGGAGCGGATTGCGTAAGGCTTTCCTCCTTTGGCTCACTGACTCATTTCAAAAGCTCGAATGCACCGGAGGGCGCGCCGGAGAGGTGCCTGGACGGGTGTCCGGCCGGAGACGGCTGCATATACCATG
>JAEZJL010000495.1 GCA_023415815.1 Bacillota bacterium
CGAGCGGCGCAATTGATGATGCCGAAGCCTCCGAGATCAGGCCCCGAAGGGGAAGAAAGCCCTTAAAAAAAGAAGAAGAGAAGCCGATGATTGAGGAAGTTGACGATAAAGGACCCGAAGCTTTGAATCCCGAAGGCGAAAAGCCCGAGGAAGCCGCAAAGCAGTCCGACGAACCGGTTATAATAAGAAAATCCAGAAGAGGCAGACCCAGCAAGGCTTCATTAACGGCTCCGACGGAAGCTGAAGCCGAAAAAACCGAGGATGACGGGCCTATGGATACCGTACCTGCAGCAGATGCACCCGCAAAAGCCGAACCTGCGAAAAGCGAGCCTTTAAAAGCCGAGACGGTGAAAGCGGAACCGGTAAAGACCGAGCCTGCGGCAGCCGAAACGACGCCGAAGCAGCCCTCAGCTCCGCCCGAAAAGGAAGCGGCGGCCCCCGAGCAGGCGCAGACACCGCCAAAAACAGAGACGGAAGAGGCCGCCAAGCCGGAGGAAAAACCCGCTCCCAGGCAGTACGAGCAGAGACGTGAAAACTGGGGATACTCCCAGGAAGGCAGGCAGCAATACCAGCAAAACGGAAACGAAAAAATCGAGAGCGACGACCCTGTTGAGGGAGTGCTCGAGGTCCTGCCGGACGGCTATGGCTTCCTGAGAAGCGACAATTTTCTTTCGGGCCCTAAAGATGTTTATGTTTCACCCTCGCAGATAAGAAGATTCAGTCTGAAAACCGGCGACAAGGTAAGAGGCAAGGGCAGGATACCCAAAGAGGGCGAGAAGTTCCAGGCGCTGCTTTATGTGCAGACAGTGAACGGAGATACTCCGGATGTGGCGTCCAAAAGGGTGGCCTTCGAATACCTTACTCCGATTTATCCGGAAAGCAGGATTACGCTTGAGACGGTGCCGAGAGAGCTTTCGACAAGGCTTATAGACCTAATATCCCCTATCGGAAGGGGCCAGAGGGGAATGATCGTATCCCCGCCTAAGGCCGGTAAAACCATTCTTCTTAAAAAAATAGCCAATGCCATCACCACGAATTTTCCGGAAATCGAGCTTATCGTCCTTCTGATCGACGAGCGTCCCGAGGAAGTCACGGACATGCAGCGGTCAATCAAGGGTGAAATCATTTATTCCACCTTCGACAAGGTGCCGGAGCACCATATAAAGGTTGCCGAAATCGTACTTGAAAGGGCCCAGAGGCTTGTTGAGCACAAAAAGGATGTTGTAATATTGCTCGACAGCATTACCAGGCTTGCAAGGGCGTACAACCTTACCATACCCCCGACCGGAAGGACGCTCTCCGGCGGTCTTGACCCGGGCGCGCTCCACAGCCCCAAGAGATTTTTCGGCTCCGCAAGGAACATCGAATTCGGGGGCAGCCTTACCATTATTGCCACAGCCCTTATCGAGACCGGCAGCAGGATGGACGACGTCATTTTCGAGGAATTCAAGGGGACCGGCAACATGGAGATACATCTTGACAGGAAGCTGTCAGAGAAACGCATTTTCCCCGCCATCGACATAAACAAGTCGGGCACGAGAAGGGAAGAGCTGCTTCTGAACCAGAAGGAGCTGGACAGCATCTGGGCCATCAGGAAGGCCATGAGCAACCTCGGCACCTCGGAGGTAACCGAAATGATACTGAGCAAGCTCACTCAGACGCGTACCAACGAGGATTTCGTAAACAGTATAAATATAGCATTTTTAGACAAATAAAAATGTTCTTGCGGAGATGGCAATCTTGTGTTAAAATATTTTTTGCCTGCAAAATGGCAAACACTATTTTGCAATAGAGCGAAAGAAGGTGAATTATATGAAGGAAAATATCCATCCCAAGTATTCGGAAGCTGTTGTCAAATGTGCATGCGGCGAAACCTTCACCACGGGTTCCACCAAAAAGAACCTGCATGTTGAAATATGCTCCAAATGCCATCCGTTCTTTACCGGCAAGCAGAAGCTGATTGATACCGGGGGACGCGTGGAGAAGTTCAAAAAGAAATTCGGCATCGTTGACGATCGCTAATAACAATTGGCATTTGAAAAACCGGAATAGAAGTGTTACACTAAAGGCTGAACAGATCATTCAGCCTTTATTCTTTTGGAAAATTAACGCGGGTCGGATTTACAAAAGATGGAGTACGCTGGGTTTTACGCCGGTTTATTTGACAATTTATTGTAACCGTGAAAAACAAACGTATAGTGCGGTCGGGGCCGCAGGCTCCGTGCATTAGAGCTTGCGATAGATAGGAGATGTGAGATGAAAAAAACTACCGTAGGGGGTCAGGCGCTTCTGGAGGGTCTTTTGATGATGGGGCCCGAGAATATAGCCATAGCGGTCAGGAAGCCTGACGGAGAGATAGTCGTCGATAAAAGGCCTTTACCCAAAAAGACCATTTTTAATAAACTGCTTTTTGTGCGCGGAGCCGTAAACCTCTTCAGACAAATGGTTATCGGCGTCAAAGCGATCATGTATTCCGCAGATTTCGTAGAGCTTGACGATGGACAGGAGCAAAAGCCGTCCAGGTTTGACGCTTTTATAGAAAGAGTCTTCGGCGACAAGTTAAAGGACGCGGTCGTCTACGCCTCGGTCATTCTTTCCCTGGCCTTGAGCATTGGGCTTTTCATCCTGCTTCCGAACCTTATCGCAGGCTTCATACACATTGACAAAAACATTACGGGCAACGTGATCCTGCTTAACCTTTTCGAAGGCTTTATCAGGGTCCTGCTGTTTTTCGGCTATATATACCTTGCCTCGATGCTGAAGGATATTAAAAGAGTATGGCAGTATCATGGCGCCGAGCATAAGACGATCCACTGCTACGAGCACGACGACGAGCTGACGGTGGAGAATGTAAGAAAGTACTCTACAAAGCACCCGCGCTGCGGGACATCCTTTATGATACTGGTCATGATCATAAGTATAATCATATTTTCTTTCTTCGGGTGGTACGGACCCCTGTTGAACGCCGTAATCAGGCTGCTTCTGCTGCCCGTGGTGGCGGGAGTATCCTATGAGATACTGCGGCTGGCGGGAAGATACAGCGACCTGGCTGTAATGAAGGTAGTAAATGCTCCGGGCATGCTGTTCCAGCTGTTTACGACAAAGGAGCCCGACGATTCGCAGATTGAAGTCGCAATAGAGGCCTTCCGGAACGTTACGATAGAAGACAACTCCGATAAATGGTAACCTTTAAGGACGCACTCGCAAAAGGGACGGAAATTTTGAAGGATGCGGGCAACGAAGCCCCGGCAGTAGATGCCAGGGCTTTGCTGTGCCACGCGGCCGGCTGCGGCAGGGCGTATATATATACTCACGGCGAACAAGCTCTGGAGAGCGGAGTATGGGAGAGGTATGTCACTTACCTTGGAAAGCGCGCGGCAGGCATGCCCGTCCAGTATATCACGGGACAGTGCGAATTCCTGTCGCTGGACTTTGAGGTGGGGCCGGATGTGCTTGTCCCGCGGCCTGATACGGAAGTGCTTGTGGAAACCGCCGCCAGACTGCTGACTGCGAAGGGAGCGCCCTGTGAGATCCTAGACATTGGTACAGGCTCCGGCTGCATAGCCATCGGCATTGCGCATCTTATAAAAAGCTGCGTGGTCACTGCTGTCGATGTTTCCGAAGAGGCTCTTTTGACTGCAAGGAAGAATGCTGTAAAAAACGGGATTTCGGACAGACTTGAGTTTATAAAGAGCGACCTGTTCGGGAGCCTGGATGGCCGGAGATTTGATGCGGTTTTGTCGAATCCGCCCTATATACGCAGCGGCGACATACCGGGGCTGCAAAGGGAGGTAAGGGATTACGAGCCGCGTGCTGCGCTCGACGGCGGGCCGGACGGCCTTGTCTTCTACAGGAGGATCGTTGAGGAAGCGCCGAGCCATTTGAAGGAATGCGGACTGCTGGCCTTTGAGGTTGGACAGGGACAGGCCTGCGAGGTGGCGGCGTTAATGGAGCGCCATTATATTGATATCGAAGTCCTCAAGGATCTGGCGGGTATTGAGCGCGTGGTGGCAGGAAAGCTGGACAGCCGCGCCGGCTGTTGTATACAAAGTCCAAATGTACAACCTGCCGAACGGCACCATTAAAGGGTTTGAGGGCAGAGCCGGGATTGTATTCCGAGTTTTTTGCCGAAAAACGATGGATATGATAAGTTTAGTGATATAAATACGCGTAATTGTTCATTTTATAAGGGTGTATTAATTGACTTATTACCTGGTAATAAATATAATATAGGTTGATTTTTATAATAATTACGAGAAAGGGGCATAAGTAGTGGAAACATATGTATTGCTGGCAATCGCCATATTGCTGCCGGCACTGAGCGCGGGACTATGCTACGCCGCGAGGAACAAAACGGCCCGGAGCGTTATTGTAGTCGCCTCCGCCGTGATCCTTGCCGCTTCGGCCTTGCTGCTTGTCAATCTGCTTTCCCGGTCGGGGGGCAGTATAAGGCTGAATTTTGAAGATATGCCGGTGGACATAGGCATTATTATCGAGTTCCTCGATATAGCCCTGCTTATATATATCATATATATAGGCCTCTCGTTGAGAAAGATTCTGATTTCGGCTCTGGCCGTGCTTCAGCTCATCCCGATGCTGATTTTCGAAATATTCGGCTCGGTGAAGGAGCCGGCGGACGCCTTTGTGATCGACTATCTTTCACTGGTAATGATACTTCTGGTGTCGGTCATCGGACCGATCGTCGTCGTCTTTGCACTGGGCTACATGAAAGAGCATGAGCATCACCAGGGAATCAAAAAATCAAAGCAGCCCAGGTTTTTCATGATCATGTTCATATTCCTCGGAGCCATGAACGGGCTGGTGATGACGAACAACCTCCTCTGGATGTATTTCTTCTGGGAGGTTACAACGCTTTGCTCCTTCCTTCTCATTTCACACGACGGAAATACGGAATCGGTTAAAAACGCCATCAGGGCCTTGTGGATCAACATGCTGGGCGGCGTTGCCTTTGCTGTCGGGATAATCTTAATATACAGCGCAGCCGGTACGATCGCTGTGGATGAGATAGTAAGCATGAAGCCGGGGGCGGCTTTCGCCGGTCTGCTTCCCATAGGGCTCGGAATGCTCTGCTTCGCGGGCTTCACCAAGTCCGCCCAGTTCCCGTTCCAGAGCTGGCTGCTCGGCGCGATGGTCGCGCCTACCCCGGTCTCGGCGCTCCTGCACTCGAGCACGATGGTAAAAGCCGGCGTTTACCTTGTGGTAAGGATGGCGCCGGCCTTCAGCGGCACGACGCTGGGCAAAATAGTCGCCGTGGTAGGCGGCTTTACATTCCTCGCAGGCTCCGCGATAGCCATAAGCCAGCGAAATGCCAAGCGAGTGCTCGCCTACTCCACGATTGCAAACCTCGGACTGATCATCTGCTGCGCCGGTATAGGCACCACGGTCGCATTGGGCGCGGCGATACTGCTTATAATATTCCATGCCATTTCCAAGGGCCTGCTGTTCCTGTGCGTGGGCACAATAGAGCACGGAATAGGCAGCAGGGATATAGAGGATATGCAGGGCCTGATGAAGAGGATGCCTTATACGACGGTAATAACCGTCATAGGCATGATTTCCATGCTGCTTCCGCCCTTCGGAGTCCTCATGACGAAATGGCTGGCCATAGAAGCTGCGGTACACCTTCCGGTGGTACTGCTGCTTATAATCCTCGGAAGCGCCTTTACGGTGTTCTTCTGGTCGAAATGGATCGGAATCATATTGACGATGTCCTACAAGCCCAAATATTTTATAGAAAAGCTGACCGCGCCAGTCCGCATATCCCTGGCGATACTGCTGGTACTCGTGGTTGCAGCCAGCTTTCTCATCACTCCGCTTTTCAATACTCTGGTAGCGCCTCAGCTCGCCGCCTACGGTCTGGCCGACAGCGGCTCGCTTATTGGCGGGAACGGCGGACTGTGGCTTGGAAACGGGGTCGGAGGCTTTGCTTCAGTATTCTTCTTCGTAATATTGCTGTTGGTGATACTTACGATACCCTACTTCCTGAGGAGAACGAAGCCCGAAAGGATAAAGCCGCCGTATCTTGGAGGCGAGCTTGCCAATGACGACATACGCGGCCTTGAGTTCATAGGCCCCGGCGATAAGCTGGAAACCGTCGTTGTAACAAACTACTATTTTACCCGCGTCCTCGGCGAGGAGAATCTTACGCTGTGGCTGAACCTTATTGCGGGAGCCATAATACTGGCTATGTTCGGGGTGGTGATATAAATGGGTACAATTTATACGATTATTACAGTATTGATCGCCATCATAGCGGCGCCGGTCCTCGGAGGCCTGCTGAGCGGAATAGACAGAAGAATCACTGCGCGTATGCAGAACAGGTTCGGACCTCCGATCCTGCAGCCCTTTTATGACTTCTTCAAGCTCTTCGGGAAGGAAAGGATAACCGTCAACCAGACGCAGATGGTCTACGTGCTGGGGCACCTGCTATTCGCCATCTCCAGCCTTATAATGCTCGTGCTGAAGCAGGACCTTCTCATGCTCGTATTCATACTCACCTTCTCAAACATATCCCTCATCATAGGGGCGATGAGCGTCCGTTCACCCTACAGCAAGATAGGCGCGCAGAGGGAGATTATACAAATGCTGGCATACGAGCCTGTGCTGCTGCTTATGATCGTCGGAATCTATCTGACGACGAACAGCTTCATGATAGAGAGCATATTCGCCTATTCAAAGCCGCTGATGTACATGCTGCCGCTGGTTTTCCTGTCGTT
>JAEZJL010000501.1 GCA_023415815.1 Bacillota bacterium
TCATTTAAGCATACATCCCTTTCACCTGTACTTTAAGCCTGAAAACCAGAAGCTTCCTTTACCGCATTCATAAAAGCGCCTATCTTTGCCTCGTCCTTGCCGCCGTCCGATTCTACGCCGCTGCTGACGTCCACGGCAAACGGCTTTACGGCGCTTATCGCCGATATCACGTTCCCCGGGTTCAATCCGCCTGCAAGTATTATGCAGCCGTGTGCTCCGGCCGCTTCGGCGTATTTCCAGTCGAAGCTTTTACCCGCGCCTCCGTAGGAGCCTTCAATGTATGCGTCCAGCAGGTAGCGGTCGGCAGCGTATTTTTTTATCTCGCTTATGGAATCGGGACCCTTTACCCTTATGGCCTTCCATATCTCTACGCCCGAATCCAGCCTTCGCCTCAGGCTGTCTATATACCCGGGAGCCTCGTCCCCGTGAAGCTGCACGGCTCCAAGCCCTGCTTCGGCGGCTGCCTCCAGCAAGTCCTCCTGCGCCGCGTTTACAAAAACGCCGACCTTTCGAATCGGGCTTTTCAGCTTCCCCGCAAGCCGTCCGGCGGCTTCAGGCGTCAGCTGCCGCCTGCTTTTTGCGAACACGAAGCCCGCATAGTCGGGCAGCTGCCTGTTCAGTATTTCAACTTCCGTTTCGTTGGTTATACCGCATATTTTAACTCTTGCCATACGCACCGACCATCCTGAGCTCATCCAACTTGTCCTGAACCGACTCCGACGCCATGAGAGTCTCGCCTATGAGAACGGCGTCGGCCCCCAGGCCTCTCAGGTATGCCATGTCCTCAGCCGTTTTTATGCCGCTCTCGCTTACAACGGCTCTGTCATGGGGGATGAGGTTTATTAATTTTTCCGTCGTACATATATCCGTTTCAAAGGTCCTCAGGTTCCTGTTATTGATACCGATTATTTTTGCTCCAGCCCCCAGCGCTCTTGACAGCTCCTCCCCGTCGTGCACCTCCACGAGGCAGTGCAGCCCGAGGATGCCCGCCACAACCAGCATTTTATTGAGCAGCTCGTCGGAGAGTATGGAAACAATCAGCAATATGGCGTCCGCTCCCATGCATCTCGACTGGTATACCTGCCACAGGTCGATTATGAAATCCTTCCTCAGTATGGGGACAGGCGCCACCTGCCTCACCTTGAAGAGGTTGTCGTCGCCTCCCTGGAAAAAATCCCGTTCCGTCAGCACTGAAATTGCCTGGACTCCCGCCTTTGCATACTGCTTCGCTATATCGGCCGGATCAAAGTCGGCCCTTATAAGTCCCTTCGACGGCGAAGCCTTTTTCACCTCGGCAATGACGGAGAGCTCGCCCTTTCTCTTTATCGCGCCGAAAAAATCCAGAGGCTTGTGCACTCCCGGCCCCTTTATCTTTTGCTTCCAGCCTTCAATGCTTATTTCCTTCATTTCCTCAGCCAGACGCCTTCTTTTACACTGTACTATATCGTCGAGAATCATGCCGAAACCTCCTGGCCGCTGCCAAAGGAGCCTGCCAGCTCTATCAGCTCGTCAAGCTTTTTTCCGGCCTTTCCTGTATCGATAAGGTCTGCCGCCAGCTTTATGCCCCCGGCAATGTCATCCGCCTGCTTGCCCACGTATAAAGCCGCCGCCGCGTTGATCAGCACGATGTCCCTCCTCGCGCCCTTCTCTCCCGAGAATATGGAGCGTACAATTCCGGCGTTGACGGACGCGTCCCCGCCGTTAAGCTCCTTACCGGAAGGAACGGCCAGGGCGTATTTACCCGCATCAAGATAATAGGTGTCGATTTTGCCGTCCTTGAGCTCCGAAATTTTAGTAAGCGCCGCCGTGCTTATCTCGTCCAGCCCGTCCATGCCATGAACGACCAGGGCCCTTTCACTGCCGAGGTTTTGAAGCACCGAGGCCATGACTCCGGTGAGCGCTTCGTCAAAAACGCCCAGCACCTGGCCTCCTGCGTTGGCAGGATTGGTAAGCGGGCCTAGAATGTTGAACACCGTTTTTATGCCGAGCTCCTTTCTGGCTCCCGCGGCGTATTTCATGGACTTGTGGAAGGACTGCGCGAACATGAAGCCTATACCCACCTGCTCGATGCACATGCCAACCTGCTCCGGCGTCAGCATTATATTTACGCCCAGCGCCTCCAGCACATCCGCGCTGCCGCTCCTGCTGGACATGGCGCGGTTGCCGTGCTTGGCTACGTTTACGCCGCCCGCCGCGGCTATGAAGGAGGCCGCCGTTGAAATATTGAAGGTATTCGCGCCGTCTCCGCCGGTGCCGCAGGTATCTATACAGTAATCAACCCCGGGATTTATTTTTTCCGACTTTTCACGCATTACCCTTGCGCAGCCCGTTATCTCCTCAACCGTTTCGCCCTTGAACCTCAGGGCTGTCAGAAAACCGGCTATCTGGGCCTGCGTGGCGCTCCCGTCCATAATGGAATTCATGGCCTCCATCACTTCCGTTTCAGTCAGGTCCTCGTGCTTTAAAAGCTTCTGAAGCAGCGTTTTCATATCAAATCTCTCCTCTCGTCCCATCTCGTCTCATTATAAAATCATATGCGCAATTCACTGATGCTCAGGAAGTTTCTCAGTATTGTTTTCCCGCAGGTGGTGAGTATGGATTCCGGATGGAACTGGATGCCGAAAACCGGGTATTCCCTGTGCCTCAGGCCCATTATTTCGCCCTCGGCCGTTAGCGCAGTGATTTCAAGCTCATCCGGAAGCGTACTCCGCTCAACGATCAATGAATGGTACCTTGCCGCGGTTATTTTCCTCGGCAGTCCTTTAAATATGGCGCAATCGCCTGTGATCTCTATCTCCGATGCCTTTCCGTGCATCAGCTCCCTGGCGCGCAGCACCTTGGCGCCGTAGGCCTCGCCTATGCCCTGATGTCCAAGGCACACGCCGAGTATCGGTATCTCGCCGCCCAGCTCTCTGACGGTCTTTATCAGGATGCCCGCGTCGGCTGGATAGCCAGGCCCGGGGGATATTATAATATGGCTCGGCTTCTTTTTTCTTATTTCCTCTATGGTGATTTTGTCGTTCCGATATACCTCAATGTCGGGCTCAAGCTCTCCCGTATACTGATACAGGTTGTACGTAAAGGAATCGTAATTGTCGATCATCAGTATCATCTTACTTTTTCCGCCTCCTCAAGGGCTTTTATCGTCGCCATGGCCTTGTTCATGGATTCCTCATATTCGTTCTCAGGGACCGAATCCGCGACAACACCGCCGCCGGCTTGAATATAGGCCTTCCCGTCCTTGAATACGATCGTCCTTATGGTTATGCAGCTGTCAAGGTTGCCGTCGAAGCTGAGATAGCCTACCGCACCGCCGTACTGGCACCTTTTCACATTCTCCAGCTCATCTATTATTTCCATAGCCCTTATCTTTGGAGCGCCCGAAAGCGTACCCGCCGGAAGCACCGCGGACAGCGCGTCGAAGGAGGTCATTCCATCCTTGAGCTCGCCCTGGACGCACGAAACAATGTGCATTACATGCGAAAATCTCTCTATATGCATGAAATCCCTGACCTGCACACTCCCGAAATTCGAGACCTTGCCTATGTCGTTCCTGCCCAGGTCGACAAGCATAATATGCTCGGCGCGTTCCTTTTCATCCCCGATAAGCTCCTTTTCAAGCCGCACATCCTCTTCCCCGGACGCCCCGCGCCTTCTTGTTCCGGCTATGGGGCAGGACTCCACCTTTTTGCCCTCAACCCTCACCAGCATCTCAGGCGAAGAGCCTGCAATGGTGTAATCGTCGAATTTCAGGTAGTACATATACGGGCCCGGGTTTATAAGCCTCAGCGCCCTGTATACATTGAAGGGCTCGCTGTCGGTCTCCGCGCAGAGCCTCTGCGAAAGCACGACCTGGAATATGTCGCCGTTCCTGATATATTCCTTTGCCTTCAATACGTTTTCGCAGAACCTTTCCTTGCTTATGTTGCTTGTGATCCTCAGTCCGTCCCCGTCCTTTGCCGGTGCGGCGCTCTGGCGTCCGGACACCTTCCAGCCCGAGGTCAGGATTTCCCGGTGTATCTCGCGTATCCTGTCTACGGCGCTGCTGTAGTTCCTCTCAAGGTTTCCGTCCGTGTGGAGATTTACGATGATATGCATTTTCTGCTTGAAGTGGTCGAAGGCAATCAATTCGTCGGCAAACATGAAATGCAGCTCGGGTATTCCAAGGTCGTCCGGCGGAACATTCGGAAGGTTTTCTATATACCTTATGGTGTCGTACCCGAAAAAGCCTACGGCTCCGCCGTTAAACCTCGGAAGCTCGGGAAGAAGGGGCCCTTTGTACGAGGACATAAGGCTCTTGAGAAGCTCGATAGGATTCCCCTCCACTATGGAAGCGTCCCCGTCCCTTTTGACCACGACTGACCTGTTTCCCGAGCTTTTGACGGTCAAAAACGGATTTCTTCCGATAAAGGAATACCGCGCCCATTTTTCTCCGCCCTCTACGCTCTCCAGAAGAAAACAGTGCCCCTCGGCTTCTATGCGCTTGAATATGCTGATAGGCGTCTCCATATCGGCATAAACCTCCATGGAAACTGGAATGATGTTGTACTTTCCGGCTAAAGACCTGACTTTTTCGATATCAGGATAAAACAAACCGATCCCCCCTTGTTTGCAGGGAAGCTATGAGAAGCGGACGCCAATCGGCGTATACAGCGGTTGAATACAAAAAAACCAGGTGAAGATACCTGGTTTGCAGACTTTATAATCCGAACCTGTCTCTTCTCATCTCTTCTCAGCTATTCTGAACTCATCTCAACTAAACTTTCTAAAATTATAGCACGCCGGAGAGTATCTTGCAACAGGGAATTTGGGAAATAGGGGATTTCAGCAATACCTGAGTAGAATGTGCAAAATGGATGCGTCAATGCGCTGCCTGAGTTTGCTTCCTTACCATTGGTAATTAGCATCCGGCATCCTTGCAAAATATACATAATTTGCTATAATGTAAGTCTAAAAAAATATTTTATTTTTTTTAAGTACTCCGGAACAATTTTACGTATAAGTAACCAGAAGGAAAAACTGACCGGACGCCATAAAAGACAGGTCTTCCTTTGGAAGGAGCTTAAAAATGAAAATACTGCTGATATCGCCCGTAAAGGATCCTAGCGTTAAAACCCGTTATATAATCAGATTCCCGATGATTTCGCTGCAATATATCGCGGCCCTGATTCCGCAAGAGCATGAGATAAGGATTCTTGAGGAAGAAACCGAGACTCTCGATTACAATATCCCGTGCGACCTTGTAGGAATAACCTGTATGACGGCCACCGCAAACAGGGCGTATAAAATAGCGGAGGAATTCAGGAAAAGAGGTAAAAAGGTCGTTCTTGGAGGAATCCATCCGACGGTGCTGCCCCAGGAGGCGAAGCAGCACTGCGATTCTGTGATAATAGGCGAAGGAGAGCCTGTCTGGGCGGAGATGCTTAAGGATCTCGCGCAGGAGAGACTGAAGGATTATTACAATGGAGGTACTGCGGGGAATCTCGACGAATATCCGCTGCCCAGGCGGGATCTGATCAAGCATAGATCCGTCCTGGGAATCGAGCCTGTGGTCACTTCCAGGGGATGCCCGTATTCCTGTGAATTTTGCAGCGTGTGGAAGTTTTTCGGCAGAAGGATCCGGCATGTCTCCATTGACCGCGTAATCCAGGATATTAAAGCCTCAAAAAGCTCGCGATTTATGTTTATGGACGACAATATCGTCGGGAATCCGGTCTATGCAAAGGCGCTTTTCAAGGCGCTGAGCGACCTGAACATCACCTGGGTGGGACAGGCCTCCATCTCCTTTGCCAGGGACGAAGCCCTTTTGAAGCTGGCATATGACAGCGGCTGCAGGGGACTGTTTTTCGGAATGGAGACCGTATCGGAGCAAAAGCTGAAACGTATGAATAAAAGCATGAAAACCCGCGAAGATACGATTGAAGCCATAAAAAAATCACAGGCCATGGGATCTATTTTCATGCTTCCTATGTTTTCGGCTTTGACGACGACAATGAATCGAT
>JAEZJL010000026.1 GCA_023415815.1 Bacillota bacterium
GAGGAGCTGACCAGGAAGAACCGTGAGCTTGAATACCTGGTGTTCCACGACCCCATGACGCATCTTTACAACCGCAGGAGATTCGAGGAGCTGCTCAGAAACGAGATTGCCATCATCCGCCGGTATCCTCATGATTCCTGCATTATCATACTGGACATAGACAATTTCAAGAGGGTCAACGACAATTACGGCCACCCTGCCGGAGACATGGTGATCAGGCAGATAGCCGCAGTATTGAAGGAAAATGTGAGAGAGACCGATGTGGTATCAAGATGGGGCGGCGAAGAGTTCCTGATACTCCTGCCGAATACGTCGCTGGCGGACGGAAGGCTGACGGCCGAAAAGCTGAAAAAAATCATCGGGAATATGGAATTTTCAATAAAGGAAAAAACAGTGTATATTACGGCCAGCTTCGGAGTCACAGGCCTCAGGGGAGACAGGAAGGACTCACTTGAAATGGCCTACAAGGACGCGGACAACGCGCTTTACCTCGCGAAGGAAAGAGGTAAAAACCGCGTCGAGATCGCATACTACATACAATGAATAAAAGACCGGGCTCGTTAGTTTTTTCACTTGTATTACCTCATTAATCAGTTGCAAAATACATTCATTCCATGCCTTAATTTTTGCGGCTCGTTAGTTTTTTCACTTTCTTTTTGCAAACGGATATTTCAATATGCGGCCGACATATGGTACAATTTTATAAGCTGCCGGTGAATTATGTTTACCGGTAAAAATCAACGAACAGTGCGAGGTACTATGACCGGACCGCATAAAGGCCCCTTTGCGGGCAGACTGCTTGTCACAGATATGGACGGCACGCTTTTGAACGGAAAACACCAGGTAAGTCCCGAGAATTCCAGGGCTCTTAGAAAATTTACAGAAGGCGGCGGGCTTTTCGCGCTTGCGACAGGAAGGATGGAGAAGGCAGTAACGCCTTATTTGCCTGATCTCCCCGTGAATGTGCCGGGCATCGTATATAACGGGGCTGCGATTTATGACTTCTCCGAAGGCCGGGTCCTCTGGACCGACTGCCTGCCCGACAGTATGACGGAGATTTCGAGGAATATACTTGAGCGCTTCCCGGGCGTCGGCTACCAGGTTTTTCACGGCGGCGACATCTATTTTGTCAGGGAAAACGCATACACAGAGTGGCATATGCACAGGGAGGGCTTCGTGCCTATCGTCACAACGCTTGACAAAGTACCGAAGCCCTGGTACAAAACGCTAATGGCATGGGATCCGGAGAAGCTGGCCCTCATCGAAGCCTGGCTGAAGGAGACGGGCGGGGATTTCCACGCCGTCTACTCGGAGCCGCAGTTCCTGGAAATGCTGAATGT
Source organism: Bacillota bacterium (assembly GCA_023415815.1). Taxonomy (GTDB): domain Bacteria; phylum Bacillota; class Clostridia; order Acetivibrionales; family DTU013; genus JAEZJL01. The sequence continues at coordinate 1,341 of JAEZJL010000026.1, forward strand.
TGGGGCCTCAAAGGGAAAAGCCCTGAAGCGGCTGGTTTCCATCCTTGGTATTCCCGGCCTGCAGGTCACGGCAATGGGAGACAATCTGAACGACCTGGAAATGCTGAAGGAGGCGGACGTGGGCATAGCCACGGGAAATGCCCATGAAGCGGTCAGGCAGGCGGCCGGCCTCTGCTGCTGCACCAACGACCTTCACGCCGTGGCGGAGGTCATCGGTTGGATGGAACACGGGACAATATAAATAAACGGTAGTTTTCTTTACGTATTATTTAGTGTACAATTTTGATAAATAGATATGCAGGATGTGAATACTATGAACAGAAATCTTGTAAAATGGATAGCCCTCATAACGGTAATCGTATTCTTTTTGACGTCATTTGGGCTTATAGGCTATTCGGTGCTCTTCGCAAACCGGTGAGCCCGGGCGCCGAGCCGCAGGGAGGTAGTACAAATGGGCAGGATCATCAGCGCATATATTTTTCCGCATCCTCCGGTTCTTGTCCCCGAGGTCGGGAAGGGCGATGAAAACGCCGCTTCGTCCACGCTGAAGGCCGTCGTAAAGGCCTCGAAGGAAATACGGGAGGAAGCTCCGACCACCATTGTAATAACAACTCCCCATATGGAAGCGCTGCTCGGGCCTCTGCAGGTAACGGTATCGCCTGAGCTGACGGGGAGCTTCCGCAGGTTCGGAGCTCCCGGCGTGAAGCTGGAGTTCGAGAACAATACCGGATTGGCCGGGGAAATCATAGCCCTTGCGGAAGCGGAGGGCTTCAACTGCGCCGTATACGGCGCGTCGGACGGCAGACGCGTAAGCTCCCGGGTAGAGCTAGACCACGGGGCGGCTGTGCCGCTGTATTTCGTAAGCAGGGAATTCAAGGGCTTCAAGCTGGTGCATATCTCCGTGGCAAGTCTCCAGCTGGCCGAGCTGTACCAGTTCGGGATGTGCATAGCAAAGGCGGTCGGAAAATCGGACGAAAGAGTCGTCTTCATAGCCAGCGGAGACCTCTCGCACAGGCTTTCGGACGCTTCGCCCTACGGCTTTGACAAAAACGGGCCGGAATTTGACAGGCACATTGTTGAAAATCTGCGAGGCTCCACACCGGAAAAGCTGCTCGAAACGGGGGAGGATTTCTGCGAAAACGCGGGACAATGCGGCCTGCCCTCCATAGCGATCATGCTGGGCGCCCTTGACCGCCGTGAGCTGAAAACGGCTGTTTATTCGTACGAAGGGCCCTTCGGTATAGGTTACATGGTAGCGAGGCTGGAGCCCGGAGAGGACGGCAGTTCGGAAAGCCTGCCGGAAAAGCTGGCGGGGGCCGTCCTTGAAAGAGAGGCAGGTAAGGAAGACAGCGGAGACCCGTATGTTTCGCTTGCCCGGAAAACCCTTGAGGCATATGTCCGGGGAGGAAGAAGAGCAGCCATGCCGGGAGACCTGCCCGCCGAAATGCTGGAAAACCGGGCGGGCGTATTCGTTTCCATAAAAAAGCACGGAAGGCTGAGGGGATGCATAGGCACTATTTCCCCCGTCAGAAGGAATATTGCCGTGGAGATAATGGAAAACGCCATAAGCTCAGGCACTCAGGACCCAAGGTTCGACCCCGTGCGGGAGGAAGAGCTCGGCAGCCTGGTATACTCCGTCGACGTGTTGATGGAGCCCGAGTCCATTGATTCCATAAAGCGGCTAGACGTACTCAGATACGGCGTTATCGTCAGGGCGGGAAGGCGATCTGGCCTGCTGCTGCCGAATCTGGAGGGTGTGGACACGCCGGAGGAGCAGGTGGCGATCGCACTTCAGAAGGCCGGTATCAGGCAGGAGGAGAAATATACCATGGAGCGGTTTGAGGTGATAAGGCACAAATAAGAACAGCCCCACGGGCGGCGGCCCTGCCAGGGCTGTACTCAGGACCGGTCAATTATTGCACAGGGCTTGAATAAATCTGATGGAATCAAACTCATGCTCGGAGCCTATGAATACGACGGCGATCCTATGGTCTAAATTGCGGCATATGGCTTTTGCCGTGCGGCTGTCGTCTAAGTTTATTCCGTAAAGATGAACCCCGTCCTTGCGGCCCCCTTTTTTGTATAATCCGAGATCGTTCTCCGGGCTGACTCCCAACTTACCCGCATAGCTATCCAGATTCATGGCAAAATGGAATTCGACAAGCTCTTTATACAGCGACTCCTCGACGATGAACACATCCGCCTGGCCTGCGAAGCAGTCCATCGACAGCTGGAGCTTTGAGCTGCTGTAATTATTCTGCTCTTCATACTTAATGCACTTAATATCGGGTAAAAGGGAAGCGATTAGCTTCTCATGCCTGAGCTTTGCCGATGCTTCATCCTCGTTGAAGGCGTTAAACGGATCCAGTGACGTATTCTGGACGACCTTTACGTATAAATCCGGCTGCCTGGCATTGACGATTCCAAAAATACCAAATGAAAGGACAACAATGAGAATAACGCCGGTAATTAAAAGCCTGTATTTTCTGAGGACAGAAGAAATAGCCGCAAGCTTGTTCAAGCTGCCGTCCGCATTTACGAGCATCAAACCAATCACCCCCCATAGAAAATATCAATAGCTGTCCAGAACCAGTATTTCGGGTTTATCCTTTTCGTCAAGCTCCTTGCGCGTGACAATAATCTCTCCGTTATCGACATAGCGTATCCCTGCATGGAGCATTTCCGCAAAAGCCGGGTCCAGGCTTTGATCGCCGTGCGCAGGTATTACGAGCCTGGCTCCGAGCCTTGCGACAACATCGCCGCATTCCTTCAGGCTCATTTTCTTACCCCCGTCCCCCAATTGGATGATGAGTATATCCGCTTTGCCGATGCTCTTGAACATGTCTTCCGTCGGATAAACGCCCTGCGAGGCAAAATGGGCAATCCTTATGCCGTCGATGTCGAATACGAAAATGACGTTGGGCATGTTGCCCGTGGACGGGACCCTCGGATTGTCATGCAAGCCCTTGACACCGGTTATACTGACCCTTCCGGCATTGTATACGCCGGCTTTGTCAAACAGACGGTATTTCCCCCCAAGCTTTGAGGTGTCGCAATGATCCGGATGGTAATGGCTTATTGTTAATATATCAGGACTGACGTATTCATCCATTTGATAGGGGTCGGTCACAATCCGGAAGCTGTCGGGCGTCTCAAACCGGAAGCATTCGTGATTACCGGGGTATTTCACGATCCACAGACCCTCTTTGAAATCCGAAGGCCTGGCATAGGTGTTGTAAATATACGCAGGGCCTTTCGGAGTTTTATATATTAAAAATCCTATTAATAAAGCGAATAAAACAACGGCTATGATGCCTTTTTTATATCGGTAAATCATTGCCACCCTCATACTTTTTCAGGTAATATATTATTGAAGATAGCATAAGCTTGCGGCGGGGACAATTGCAAAATTACAGGCATAACCTGCATTGTTGCAGCTTTTACCTGTCTTCGGAGTAAAACGGATGAAATACGGGTATAATTTAACATCCGGAGCGATATACACTGGAAGGTGACCGGAATGAACGGCGAAAAGCAGGCAATGTTTTATGAAAAAATCGAAGGTTCAAAGACTCGCTGCCGCCTCTGCCCGCACAATTGCGTTATCAGCCCGGGCGGAATAGGGATATGCAGGGCAAGGAAAAATATAGAGGGAGACCTCTTCTCACTTAATTATGCACGTATTGCCTCCATCTCGCTTGACCGGATAGAGAAAAAACCGCTCTATCGTTTCCACCCGGGCTCCATGATTTTGTCCGCGGGCACCTTCGGCTGCAATCTCAAGTGCTCCTTTTGCCAGAACTGGAGCATCGCGCACATGGATGCCGAAACAGACGCAATGCCGCCGGAGACGCTCGTGTCCATGGCGCTTGCCGCCGTTAAAAAAGGCAATATCGGGCTGGCATATACCTACAACGAGCCCTCCATATGGTTTGAATACGTCTATGACGCCTCAAGGCTGGCGAAAGAAAAAGGACTGTACAACGTGCTTGTCACAAACGGCTTCATCGGCAGGGAGCCGCTGGAGCTGCTGCTGCCTTATGTAGACGCCATGAACATAGACGTCAAGGCCTTTACGCCCTCCTTTTACGAAGAGGTGTGCAGGGGTGCGCTGAAAAACGTCATGGAAACCGTCGAAGCCGCCGCGGGCCGCTGCCATGTAGAGGTCACAACGCTTGTCATACCGGGCCTCAACGATTCCGTGGAGGAAATAGCGAGGCTCTCCGAATGGCTGGCCGGAATATCCCCGGAAATACCGCTGCACCTGTCCAGATTCTTTCCGAATTACAAAATGAAGGACAGGCCGCCCACGCCGGTGGAAACGCTTGAAAAGGCCAGGGATACGGCGCTGGGGAGGCTGCGGCACGTATATTTAGGAAATGTATGGTAGTTTCTCCGGTTTTTCAGTTATTTGTGTGAACTATGCACAAAATGTGTAATAATAAATTTATATTAAATATAATAAAAAAAGTTTACATCTGAAACAAAAAGAGGGTATAATTCAATATGAGGGCGACAGCCATCCTTGACTCAGAGGTGTGAGGTTTATTGGACTTTTTTAGCAGTATAAACTTAAGAGATCTCATCAACAACTTTGCCGGATACATAGGCTTTAAGGACCCGCTTTCCATTATCCGGGCTATTGTTGACATCAGCATCGTTTCGTATATAGTCTACAAGCTCATCATACTTGTCAGGGAAACAAGGGCCTGGCAGCTCATAAAGGGAATCCTCCTGATTCTGGCGGCTACGGAGCTCAGCAAGATCCTAGGTTTGAAAACCATTAACTATATACTCCAGAATTCTCTTTCCGTACTGACGCTGGGAGCTATCGTGCTGTTCCAGCCCGAGCTCAGAAGGGGTCTGGAGCAGATAGGGAGAAGCCGGTTCAAGGACATTTTCAACCTTGACGATACAAACAACCGCATACGGATAACGACGCTGATAGAAGAGATTATAAAGGCCTGCACGGAGTTTTCGAGGACGTATACGGGAGCCCTGATCGTAATCGAAATGAACACCAGGGTCGGTGAAATAATAAATACAGGCATACAGCTTGATTCAAACGTTACGTCCGAGCTGCTCATAAACATATTTACGCCGAACACGCCCCTGCACGACGGGGCTGTAATAATAAGGGACAACAAGCTGAAAGCCGCGGCCTGCTTCCTGCCGCTGACCGACAACCCGAATCTCAGCAAGGAGCTGGGCACAAGGCACAGGGCGGCGCTTGGGATCACCGAGGTTTCGGACTGCCTGGCGGTGGTCGTATCCGAGGAATCGGGCAAAGTCTCATTTGCACTAAACGGGGGTCTTACCAGGAATCTTACATCCGATACCCTCAGAAAAGCATTGAACAAGAATCTGCTGGAAAAGAACGCTGTAAACAAGAAGCTGGCATTATGGAGGGTGAAGGCCAGGTGAGGGACATATTCAAGAAGGATATATCGATAAAAATCGGAGCGGTATTGATCGCTATACTGTTCTGGCTTTATGTCTACAATAGTTCAAATCCGTTCACTACGACGACTTTCAGGAACATACCGCTCAAGATAGAAAATGAGGCTTTTGTAACGGACAACGGCTACATAATCAAAAACAAATACAGGAGCAGCATCGACATCACGATAAGGGGACGCCAGGACGCTATCGACAAGGTGCGGAGCAGCGATTTTGAAGCCACGCTGGATTTTTCCCAGATAAAATCCCTGAACGACGTGACGCTCAGGATAGACGGCCCCATCTGCACCCAGAAGGATGTTGTCATCGAATCCTTCCAGCCGGGCTACATCGATATACAGCTCGCCAGGAACAAAAGCGGGAGCTTTCCTATCGAGCTCGTAAACAACATAACCATGAAACCCGGCTACAAGCTGCTCAGGACCTCCCTGAACCCCGAAGCTATAACCATCGTGAACGAGGAAGCCATTATAGACAGCGTGGGCTCGATCAAGGCCGTACTTGACATAAAGGATCTCGACAGGAATACGGTCCGGAAGGTAAACTGCAAGGTATACAACAGGGAAGGCAAGGAAATCACCGCGATGAGCGGAAACCTGAGCGTTGAGGTTTCGGTCGAGGTTGCGAAGGAGGTCCCGGTTACGATCGTAACAAAGGGCAAGCCCGCGGCCGATTATGTGGAAACGTCAAGGCTCGTTACTCCGGACAGGGTGCTGATCACCGGCCCGCAGGATCAGCTTGCGAAAATTACCGACCTCAGGACCGAGCCCATAGACATCGAAAATATCAAGCAGGACTTGGATATAACGCCTGAGATAAAGCTGCCCGCGGGAGTAAAATTCGCAGAGCAGCAGAAGGAGGTCACCGTCAGTATAACCGTTGAAAAGCTTGGCGTCAGGGATATGAGCGTTTCGAAAAACGACGTCAGGCTGTTGAACGCGGCAGGCGACGGCACGCTCAATTACGAAATACTGACCGAAAATACCACTTTGCAGATCAAGGGCAGGACGGCGGACCTGAACGGAGTCAGTCTCGAAAGCCTGCTGCCGGGCATCGATGTGGCGGAGCTTGCCGAAGGGACGCACAAGGTGCCCCTGAATATTACGCTGCCCTCTCAGGTAAAGCTAATGCAGGATGTGTTTGTTGAGGTGAAGGTGGCAAAATCCGAGAAGCCTGAGATGTGACAAGGCTTCCGACGACATAGCGGACAAGAGGGTAATAAGCGATGAAGCTGTTGGTGAACAACCTGAAGCTGCCGTTCGACAGCGGCCCGGACGAACTGAAGGAGCTTGCGGCGAGGAAGCTCGGAGTGAGGGCGGCAGAGCTGGAAAACTTTAGAATAGCGAAGGAATCGATCGATGCAAGAAGAAAACCCGACGTAAGCCGGGTTTATTCTGTTTGCGCGGATATACCGGAGGGCAGGAGAGTCCGGACGGGAAGCGACATAAGGCCAATGCCCCCGCAGATAGAAGAAAGGCTCGCGGCTGGCAGCGGGAAGCTGCGCGGCCGGCCGGTCATCGTTGGCAGCGGCCCGGCGGGGATGTTTGCGGGCCTGGTGCTTGCGGAATACGGCTACAGGCCGCTTATACTGGAGCGCGGCGCCGCCGTGGAGGAGCGTACGGCGGCTGTAAGGCGCTTCTGGGAGAAGGGCGTACTGGACCCGGAGACAAACGTACAGTTCGGGGAGGGCGGCGCGGGCACCTTTTCGGACGGCAAGCTGACGACAAGGATCAACGACAGGCGCTGCGAAAGGGTCCTGCGGGAATTTCACATATCGGGAGCGGGAGAAGAAATTCTTTACAAGGCTAAGCCCCATATCGGCTCAGACGTCCTGAAAAACGTGATCGCGGACATGCGCAGGCGGATAACCGCGCTCGGCGGAGAAGTACGGTTCCATGCGAAAATGACCGGGCTGACGACAAAGGGCGGCAAGGTAACAGGCATAAGGGTGAACGGCGGCGAGGAGCTCGACGCCGAGGTGCTGGTACTGGCCGTAGGCCACAGCGCCCGCGACACCTTTGCAAGCCTGCTTGAGGCAGGCGTGCGCTTTGTTCAAAAGCCCTTTTCCATCGGGGTCAGGATCGAGCATCCGCAGGAGCTGATAAACCTGTCGCAGTACGGCAGACAGGATATCGCCGCCGTGCTGGGAGCCGCGGATTATCAGCTTTTTCACCGGGTGGGGGAAAGGACGGCCTACTCCTTCTGCATGTGCCCGGGCGGAATTGTAGTAGCCGCGGCGTCGGAGCCGGGGATGACCGTAACAAACGGCATGAGCGAGTACGCCAGGGACCGGGAGAACGCAAACAGCGCCTTTGTCGTATCGGTGGAGCCGGGAGATTACGGCTCAAGCCATCCGCTGGCAGGCGTGGAATTTCAGAGGACATGGGAGCGGCAGGCATTTGCGGCGGGTGGACGGGACGGCTCGGCCCCTGTGCAGCGGCTGGAGGATTTTATTGAAGGAAGGGCGAGTAAGGCCCTGGGCTGCGTAAAGCCGAGCTACACCGGTGGGACGCGCATGGCGGATATAAACGGCTGCCTGCCGGGCTTCGTAACAGCCGCCATGAAGGAGGCTGCCGGTGATTTCGACAGGAAGCTGAAGGGCTTTGCCATGAAGGACGCCGTGCTGACGGGAGTGGAGACCAGGACCTCGTCTCCGGTGCGGATACCGAGAGGCGGCGCCCTGGAGGCCGAGGGCGTCGCCGGGCTCTATCCCGCAGGGGAGGGCGCGGGCTACGCCGGAGGAATCGTAAGCGCCGCCGTGGACGGTATAAGGGTTGCGGAGCAGATAATCGGCGCCTACGCCTCGTCTGACCAGTAGGAAAAGCTTGTGGTGAGGGCGGCGAATCGTTATAATTAGAAATGTTCGGCGTAAAAGGGAACTGCCGCCGGACAGATGCATTTATCAACCGCGAACAAGGGGGTTCTATAGGAATGAAAAGACTTTTCGGTACCGATGGGGTCAGGGGCGTGGCGAATTCGGAGCTGACGGCCGAGCTTGCCTATAAGCTGGGCCAGGCCGGAGCATACGTCCTGACGGCCGAAACAAAACACATACCCAAAATACTTGTGGGCATGGACACGCGGATATCGGGCCATATGCTTGAAGCCGCGCTTGTGGCGGGAATATGCTCGGTGGGCGCTGAGGCGATATGCCTGGGCGTCATTCCAACACCGGCCGTAGCATGGCTGACGCGGCATTACGGCGCCGACGCGGGCGTTGTCATATCCGCCTCGCACAACCCGTATGAATTCAACGGCATCAAGTTTTTCAACGGCAGCGGCTATAAGCTGTCCGACCAGCTCGAGGACAGAATAGAGGCCATTATCACGAAGAAATCCGAGGAACTGCCGGTACCTACGGGCAGCAAGGTGGGAATCAGGACGGACAGGGAAGCGGCCACGCGGGATTATGTCAATTTACTCAAAAGCACCATCGAATGCGACCTGACCGGACTGAAAATAGCGGTGGACTGCGCGAACGGAGCGGCCTACAAGGCGGCGCCCACAGTGCTTTCCGAGCTGGGAGCCGAAATATTTGTCATAAACAATCATCCGGACGGCCTCAATATCAACAAAAAATGCGGTTCAACCCATATGAAGGGGCTGCAGCAGTTTGTCGCGGAATGCGGAGCGGACCTGGGCTTTGCCTTCGACGGGGATGCGGACAGGGTCCTGGCCGTAGATGAAAAAGGCAATATGATCGACGGGGATCAGATCATGGCGGTAATCGGGCTCGAGCTCAAGAAAAAGAGCAGGCTTGCGAAGGATACCATCGTCGCCACGGTAATGAGCAATCTCGGCTTCGACATCATGGCTGCCGAAAGCGGCATCCGGCTTGCCAAGACAAAGGTAGGCGACAGGTACGTCCTGGAGGAGATGCTTGAAAAGGGCTACATACTAGGCGGCGAGCAGTCCGGCCATGTGATATTCCTCGAGCACAATACCACCGGAGACGGGCTCATGACCGCGCTTCAGCTTCTGCAGACAGTCAGGTCCACGGGCGGGAAGCTGTCCGAGCTGGCTTCGGTCATGCAGGTGCTGCCCCAGGTGCTCAAGAACGCAAAGGTGAAGAATGAGAACAAGCACAGATACATGGAGGACGAACTGGTCGCAAGGCTCTGCCGAGAGCTCGAAGCCGAATTCCACGGCGAGGGCAGGGTGCTTATAAGGCCGTCAGGCACCGAACCGCTTGTCAGGGTAATGATAGAGGGGAAGAATCAGGAATACATCACCAGGAGGGCGATGGAGCTTGCAGGGATCATTGAGGAGAGGCTTGGATAGGCTGGGGAAATTAAAATAACATTGACAATACGGCAGGGGATTGAATATACTTAAAATGTACGGCATAATTATCTAATGGGAGGTGGTTGACAGAGCGGCAGGAATGACAGGATTTTAAATGCCCGGGATAGGAGGGGCGGACGAAAAGGGCATAGCGACAAGCGCCAGGATGCGGCAAGGCCGCGTCGACGAGGAGAAGGAGGCCGTGGAGCCGGCCGGGCCGACAGTTGAGAATTAAAGAAGCTGTCGGGTAACGGTTCGGGGAAGCGGGTTATCGAAACATTCGGCGGAAACCTTCCGGTTGGTCACAACCGTCAAAGCTCTACAGAAACTGCAGGCAACTGCAGAACAAAAGGAGCCTGAGTGACAGTCCTGATTCATATCTTTATTTTCTTGCTAATCAATCAAATACGTGCGGCAGGGAGGATTATGTTCTTCCGTTGTTTGTGTTGCCGTACGTAACGTAACCTGCATCGGCCGGGCTCTGGCAAGCTCTGCTGTATGTCGCTTTGTATTTATACCGTTTTGCACAATGCAAAGTGACGTGAATAAACAGGGCTTTTGTGTTGCGCGCCTCCAAAAGCGGCTGCAAAGGGAGCGTTTTCCATGTTAATAAAATTTTATGCTTTAGCTGTGCAATCCGGTGGAAAAGCCGGGTGTGCAAAGGCGAGGGGACCGGTGTCACCGGGGTCTTTTGCTTAAATAATTTTAAAGGAGATTGATTATATGTGCGGAATAGTTGGCTATATAGGTGATAAGGCGGCTGCGCCGATTTTGATAAACGGCTTGAAGAAGCTTGAATACAGGGGCTACGACTCATCCGGCGTGGCCGTTTTCGAGGACTCCGGGCTTGCGGTGATAAAATGCAAGGGCAGGCTCGCCTCGCTGGAGGAGAAGATCGGGGACGACAGCCTGACAGGAAAAATAGGCATAGGGCACACAAGGTGGGCGACCCACGGGGAGCCGAACGATGTGAATTCGCATCCGCACCTCAGCCGTTCGGGAAGGATTGCCGTAGTACATAACGGCATCATCGAGAACTATATGAAGCTCAAAGAGTTCCTTATTTCCAGGGGATTTGCCTTTGTTTCGGACACGGATACCGAGGTGGTGGCCCATCTCGTGGAATACCATTACTCCGGAGACCTGGTAAAGGCCGTAATGGAATCGGTCAACGAGCTTGAGGGCTCTTACGCCCTCGGCGTGATATGCAGCGACTGCAGCGACAAGTTTGTGGCGGCGAGAAAGGACAGCCCGCTCATCGTAGGACTGGGGAAGGGTGAGAACTTCATAGCCTCCGACATACCCGCCATCCTGGAGTATACAAGGGACATCTATATACTCGAGGACAAGGAAATAGCCGTGCTCAGCCATGACGGGGCGACGATCTACAATATCCACGGCGCAGAGGTGAAGAAGGACGTCTTCCGCGTTGACTGGGACGTAGCAGCAGCCGAAAAATCAGGCTTCGAGCACTTCATGATGAAGGAGATGTGCGAGGAGCCGAAGGTCATAAGGGACACCATCAGCCCCCGGATAAAAGACGGCAGGATATCGCTTGACTCCGTCAAAATCAGCACCGAAGACCTGAAGGGCATCGAGAAAATATACATCGTCGCCTGCGGGACGGCCCATCACGCCGCCGTAATAGGCAAATACCTCATCGAGAAGCTGGCGCGGATACCCGTTGAAACGGATGTCGCCTCGGAATTCAGGTACAGGAATCCCCTGATCAATGAAAAGGATTTACTGATAATCATCAGCCAGTCCGGTGAGACCATCGATACGCTGTTTGCCTTGAGGGAGGCCAAAAAGAAGGGCGCGAAGGTGCTGTCCATCGTTAATGTCGTGGGCAGCTCAATCGCGAGAGAGTCCGACAACGTACTCTATACCTGGGCCGGCCCCGAAATAGCCGTAGCCTCCACAAAGGCCTATAACACGCAGCTTACGGCGCTGTACCTGATTGCCCTTGACTTCGCCTGGAAGAAGGGAACGATTGACGCGCCGGTATTGGACGCCATGCTGAAGGGCCTGAGGGAAATACCCGAGGCCATTGAAAAGATTCTTTCGGACAGGGAAGACATACAGAAATTCGCGGCGCAGCATTACAACGCAAAGAGCATCTTCTTCATAGGCCGAGGCCTTGACTATGCGCTCTCCATGGAGGGCTCGCTGAAGCTCAAGGAGATTTCCTATATCCATTCGGAGGCCTACGCTGGCGGCGAGCTGAAGCACGGCACCATCGCCCTCATCGAAAAAGGCACGCTCGTGATCTGCTCCATGACCCAGGAAGCGCTCTTCGAGAAGATGGTGAGCAACATCAAGGAGGTCAAGGCCCGCGGCGCCGTCGTGATGGCCGTCACCCAGGAGCGGAACCGCGAGGTGGAGAAGGTGGCCGACATCGTGATCACGATCCCCGACGTGGACTCCATCCTGGCCCCCATCGCCGCCGTCACGCCCATGCAGCTTTTCGCCTACTACATGGCTGTGCTCAAAGGCTGCGATGTGGATAAGCCGAGGAATTTGGCGAAGAGTGTAACGGTGGAGTAGGATGTGAGAGAGTCGGTGGAGGAGTACTGAAAAATAAAATTAGTCGTAACTAATAAAGGGTGTAACAAAATAAAGTGTAACTAATAATACTGCAACAAACACTTATGCATAAATATACACTTATTAATCTATGTGTATATTTATTTTTGTCAAAAAAAGATTCTATACCACCGTTTAATTCATCGGATATAATCAGAAAATAGCGCATTTTGGGAGGTGTATAATGACTTAATTTATTGATGCCTTATCCAGAATTTTCTATATAGATAAAAAGATTAACCCCTATAATGCATATTCGTAATGATTGCATATTATGTAATGTTTTGGTATCATAAATGTAACTAAAAAAATAAAGGGGGTTTCAAATAATGTCTTATAGTGCTGAAATTAGCAGACTTAATCCATCATGCTTTTTATTCTTGATAGACCAGTCAGGGTCTATGTCAGACCCCTTCGGAGCGGGAGAATCTTCTAAAAGCAAAGCTGATGCTGTTGCCGATGCTATAAATCGTCTCCTATCAAACCTTGTTATTAAATGTGCTAAATCCGAAGGGGTACGCGATTATTACTATGTTAGTGTTATAGGTTATGGTGCAAATGTTGGTACAGCTTTTGGTGGAGCATTATCCGGTAGGGATTTTGTTCCAATTAGTGAAATCGGTAATACACCATCAAATATTGAAGAAAGAAAAAAGAAGATTGACGATGGAGCTGGTGGTCTCGTAGAACAAACAACTAAATTTCCAATTTGGTTTAATGCTGTTGCTAATGGAGGTACACCAATGTGCCAAGCATTAACGTTAGCTCAGAGAATGCTTTCAGGATGGTTAAATCAACATCCAATATGTTTCCCGCCCGTAGTTATAAATATTACAGATGGAGAATCAACAGATGGTGACCCCTCTATTCCTGCTGAATCTGTTAAAAGCTTAAGCAGTAATGACGGAAATGTTCTTCTATTTAATTTGCACTTATCCTCTCAACGTTCTATACCAATTGAGTTTGCTGATACGGAAGATACTTTACCTGACCAATTCGCAAAAATGCTATTTAGTATTTCAAGTTTCTTGCCAGATTATATGAGAAACTTTGCTCAGCAAGAAGGTTACCGTGTGACTGAAAACACACGTGGTTTTGTTTTCAATGGTAATATTGAGTCGGTAATTAAATTCATAGATATAGGCACAAGACCAAGTAACCTGCGTTAATAGGAGTGGTATGATGCAAATATTTTCTCAAGCTTTCTCTGCTCCAAAGCTTGGAAACTTAGAGGAAGAATATGAAGATGCTTTTTGGTGTCAAGCAACTCCTGATAAACAAGGACAAGATTACAGTTTTGCAGTAGCTGATGGTGCTTCAGAAGCTTCTTTTTCGGGGCTATGGGCTAATATGCTCGTTAAAACATTTGGTAGTAAATATACAAATAAAGCTTCCATTATAGAGGCACTCGCCCTACTGCAAAATCAATGGCTCAATGAGGTTAACACTAAACCACTACCATGGTATGCAGAAGAAAAGTTAAGAAGGGGTGCTTTTTCTTCTTTTCTTGGGCTATACATAAACACAAAAAATGTTATTGCAGATGGATATGTAGGATGGGAAGCTATCGCTATTGGTGATAGTTGCCTATACCAGATACGAAATGACGATTTGATAGTATGCTTTCCAATAAATCATTCTAATATATTTAATAATAGTCCAATACTTATATCGAGTAATTATGATAGTAATATTGATTTAAACGATAACTTATTAACGCTTTCTGGTACATGTAAAACAGATGATTCATTTTATCTATTGACAGATGCACTTGCTTGCTGGTTTCTTCAGTCATATGAGCAAGGAGAAAAGCCTTGGAAGGTATTACGTGACCTTGATACAATTGACGAAGAAAAACCATTTGTTGATTTTATAACTGACTGTAGAAAATCCAAAAGCATCCGTAATGATGATGTTACCCTACTTAGAATTGATATTGTTTAGGAGATAGTTGTAGAATGGCTTGGCCAACTGCGTTAGATTACCGTGATGCAATACAAAACCCAAATATTTGCTTTGATGATATTGAACTTAAAAAGGGAACTCCAGTTACCGATAAGATGGGGTTACCCAAGCCCGATTCAGGTGCGTTTGCAAGTGTCTATAGAATTAAGCATGGTCGAAATGATTGGGCAGTAAAGTGCTTTCTACGAGAGTTGTCAGACCAACAGCAACGTTATATTGCTATCAGTCAACACTTGTCTGCAAATAAACTTCCATATATCGTGGGATTTGAATACTTAAAGCTAGGAATAAAAATCCATGGACAATGGTATCCAATTGTAAAAATGGAATGGGTACAAGGTGAATCGCTTAATAACTATATACGACAAAACATACGCAATCCGTCAATTCTTCTTCATTTAGCTAATCGTTGGATAGAAATGATAAAGGCATTACAGCATGCTCATATTGCTCACGGTGATTTACAACATGGAAATATTTTGGTAAGTAACGGAGATTTTCGTCTAATTGATTACGATGGTATGTATGTGCCTACTCTTTCTGGGAAGCCCAGTCATGAGTTAGGACATCGTAATTACCAGCATCCCTTAAGAAGCGAACATGATTTTGATGAATATATAGATAATTTTTCAACATGGGTTATTTATACTTCACTAATAGCTCTAAGTATTGACCCTAACTTATGGGATAGAGTTGATGCTGGTGAGGAAAATTTGCTCTTTAGAAAAGAAGATTTTGAACAACCTGAATCATCTGTAATAATGAGTTTATTACGGCAAAATCCAGATAAATCGATACAATCCCTTTTCTCAGTGATGAAATCAATTATTTACACTGACTTATTAAATATTCCTTCATTGGGTAACATGAAAGCGATTCAGCCTTCCAGTATTTCGGTTTCAAATAGTACATTACCAGAATGGGTAAAACCTTATATAAATAGTACAAATAATAAACAACCCCATAATACTTCTATTGAACAAGAAGAAACAGATTTATCATGGCTTTTAGATAATATAGAATCAGAATCAATATTACACATCCAATCTTCATCATGCTTACCAGAATATATTGCTATAAGTGTAACAGTAACTTGTATAGCCTCAGCCTTGATAATTCATACAATTGGTATATTATCTCTATACTCTATTTGCGGTATAGGAGGAGAAATAGCAGTGTTTTCAATGTTTTTACTTAGAAGATATAGGAGATTGCCTGAAGTTATAAAGAAACGTACAGTTTTAAAAAATAAAGAAAATGTACAAAAAGACATCCGTCAAAATACAGAAAAAATAAAATTTCTATGTAATAAAAAAGAAAAAATATATGAGGATGAGGAAAAAAGACTTAATGAAGTAATGGAAATGCAACGTAAATGCACCCAAAGTGAAAAAGATGAAATCTCCATTGTCGATAAAGAATTATATAGTAATTTGGCACAACTAAATACTCAGTTACGAGATATAGACAACTCGGAAGTTAATGAATTAGCCTCTGCACTGGTAGATTTTCAAAACCAATTCATTTATTCGAAACTACAGTCTTATGATATAGCACGAGCCAGGATACCCGGAATAGGTGATGCTATGAAATCAAGGCTGACATGTGCAGGGGTTAAAACTGCAGGAGATATTATTAATGTACATATATTTAATAGTTGGAGAAGTGGCTATTCAAATGAAGTGACATATATAGAAATCGTTGGGCGTGGTAAAATACATATAGATGGTATTGGTCCTGCAAAAGCCAATGCGATTTTAAGCTGGAAAAAAGGCTTAGAAACAAAGATGCGTAGCAATATGCCCCAAAAATTAGACCAGATGCGAATAAATTCAATTAAATACAAATATCAGTCTCAAAAAAGCGCTATCGAACAACAAATTACTATACTTAAGCAAGGTTCAGACTATAAAAAAACTAAAATAAGGCAAAAGTTCAGTAAAGAGCTTGATAGTTTAAATAGAAATATAATAGATATAAAAAATCAAAGTTTAAAATCATGTCAAGATATAGACCGAACTATTGATGAGAGCAGAAAAATTCTCTCCTCCAAGAATTGGACATTGGCTAAGTACCAAAAGGAATTATCCTGCTATAAAAACATCAATTTTATAAAGTATTTAAAACATATTGTTTCATCGCTAAAACATAAATAATGTACACTACCATCTTCTTTGAAGATATTTAAATTAAAACCCGGAATTGGCTTATCATATTTTTTTGCGTTAGGCGCGATGCTTATAAGGGTATTGGGTATAATAGCTACCGCAATTATTTCCATAGCAAAATATAGAGCTGAGATTAAGAGAGATTATTTTGAGAAGATTGTAGATTGTGCGATTAAAGAGTGGGGTTGGATAGATATGTAAGCTGCTGAAGGCGATTTAAAGGAAGGAAGTTAATGCCTTTTAATTATTATCTTATTTTTTGTGATAGATTCTATAAGTTTTTGAGCAAGCGTTGTAATAGATAAGGATATAAATAAATTTTACAGTAATTATAATATTATAAAAACAACTTTTGGATAAACACGCAAATTAAAACTAATTTTCATTGGCAAAAGCGGTTGTGGCTGATTTGGATTGAAAGTGCCATATAAAAAAGTTTGACAATTAGAACGAATTAGTTATATTATAATTATTAAGAGGAAAAGATATGTATGCGGTTGAGATCTACGAAGATAAAGATGGTAACGCTCCTATTGCCGACTTTATAGAGGATTTGAATACTAAAGCCAATACCAGTAAATCACATCGGGTAAGGCTGAAAAAGATATCTGAGTATTTGGAGCTTTTGAAGGCATATGGCACAAGGGCGGGTTTACCGTCAACAAGGCACATTGAAGATGATATATGGGAGCTCCGTCCGATGCAGGACCGAATATTATTCGCATACTGGAAAGACAATAAGTTTTTATTGCTACACCACTTTGTGAAAAAGACACAAAAAACGCCGCAGAGGGAAATTGACCAAGCAAAACGTAACATGGCGGATTTCCTTGAAAGGAGTAAATGATATGGCTGCTAAGACAAGAAAATGGGATGAATTATATAATAATCTGGATGCATTGACACAGGAAGACCGTGACGAGATAGCCCTTAAAGTTAAAATCATAGGTCAGATATTGGAAGCCCGCAAAGAGAAAGGCCTTACTCAAGCGGAACTGGAGGCAATCAGCGGGGTGAAGCAAACCTTCATTGCCAGGCTTGAGAACAACCGTATGGACCCGCAACTGACCACAATTTTAAAGCTGTTGCATCCGCTGGGTATGACTCTGGCTGTTGTTCCTTTTAAGGAGCAACTGAAGATAACAATACTTGATAAGGAGTAGGTATTTATGTGGTAGAGAGGTCGGCTCCTGTTTGGGTCAACCTCTTTTCTACAATGCAGGATGTTGTATCAAAAATTGGTTTTGCGATTTAGTAAAACATTCAAATGGTTATAATTCTTATTTCGTTTCATTTACTTTCCTGTACATCAAGGATGCGTCCATTCCCTTTTAAATTGGTATTTGCCCTGTTCTACCGGATCTATCCCTTATATGTTACGATTCATATACAAAATGCTATATCACTTTACGGATGTGTAAAATAATGGTATTATAGTATAGAAAAAAATATATAGGAGGTATTGTTTATGATTAATAGAAAAGCTTTGGTTTATTGCCTGATACTATCTTTTATTACATCAAGTTTTTCAATGCCTGTTATTGCCTCGAGTGGACATGTTGAAGTTTTAAGTACAGAGCTGATTCAAGCAAATGTAGGGCCTATGATAAATCAGGAAGCCATTCTTTCATTGGCTTTAGGAGAATCAAGGACTCTAACAAAAACAATTACCAAAAGTTCTACATCGACAATTACCAATGAATATGGTGTTAGTGTTGATGCATCCTATACCGTGCAAACACTTTTCACCATGAAAAGTGCGATTAATTACAAAACCGTTCAGACCCAATCAGACACCGTTACATATACGTTAGACGATAAGACAACCTATACATTCCCCAGCGAATTTGCTGCATTGGGTCATAATAGCTGCACAATTTATGCTGCAATAGACTATAATCTATACAAGGTGGTTCTAAAATATAGAAGGGAACCAGAATTTGTTGTATACTCAAAAGTTCCTGTATTAAAGAAATTTGCCATATCGGAAAACATTACATTACCATATTAATCGTTCTATGCGGGCTGATCATGAGTTCTATAAACTTCTCAGATACTTTTAGAGAAGTTTTTTTTATAATTGACTTTGAATATGCTTTAACAAGGCAAATTTCCGGAGAAAAGTAATGCAAAAGTGCTGATAGCCAAACCTGAAAAGAAGCAGAATCCTTTATATTTCCGACATGCTCAGATACCCGCGGTCCCGCGCCAGCTTGATGGCCGCCATCTTGCTGTTTACGCTAAGCTTTGGTAGATGTTTTTAAAATGCGCCTTGGCTGTTTCCTCCGATATGTATCTCGTCCCTCTTTACCGGGACGAGGTAACTGTCCCCTTATTCTTTCGAACGGAAGGGCGGGAATAATCGCTTGACCCTAAGAAAGTCAGGTCGAGGAAGCGCTTCACAATACCCGACAGCCCCTAATTGTCCAAAATTTTCATACGCTAACCTCCTTTTTTTGAGCTTCATCTCATCCAAATTAAAGAAAAGATATATAAAGTACTTGACATGATGTCAAATATATTATACATTATGTATGTAACAAATAACTAATTGTAAAAAGGAGTGTACGGACTATGTCATATCAGGAAAAGAAAACGATTGTACAAATTTTAACGGGGATATTACTCTTAACAGTATATTGCATCTATGCATTCAATAAGATTCAGTCGGGCATGGCTGCCTCGGATGATATGAAGTTTTGGGCAACTGCAATACTGATATTTATCGGCATCGGTGTTGTCGCTTCAATTGTCATTCAAATCGTATTTCACATCCTGCTCTCCATTGCGATTGCTGTCAAGCAGCGAGTGCAGGACGAAAAATGTGAGGATAAGGAAATAGAAAAAACAATCAAACTGGAAATGGTTGAAGACGAAATGGATAAGCTGATTGAACTCAAAGCAATGAAAATCGGTTTTGCCATTGTTGGTTTCGGATTTATTGCAGCGCTGGTATCGCTTGTGTTAAATTATTC
>JAEZJL010000054.1 GCA_023415815.1 Bacillota bacterium
CGCTTGCACCGTTAAAGGCTACCTCCGTAAAGTCCGGCGTGAACAGGCGGAAAATCAGGAACATATCGGCGTCAACAGTACTTGAGGAAACAAACAGCCTGGACCGCAGGTACCCGGTAATCTCCAGCTCCTCCTCAAGCGGCTCCGTAATAAAGGTGACGCCGTCGCTGAACCCGCGGTAAGTGATGCTTGTGACGGGTCCGTCGTATGGCGTGGTGGACAGGGTATGGGTTTCCGGATTCAGGTAGTATTCCGTATACCGGGTGCGCGCCAGAGGGAATTCGTCTTCCCAGCGCTCTACGAATTTTTCCCCGACATGGCGGATCTGGAGCTGAATCTTGCTCTTCCGGTTCGCCCAGCCGGATTCCTCACCTTTCAGATAGCAGTCGAAAAACTGTTTCTGTATATTGTATCCGTACTCGGAGTAGAAAGTGGCCCAGTGCTCTTTTCCGTGCATCTCAAGAAACTTCTCTTTCGAGTTTGCGCGCAGGTAGCCTTCGATATTGCCTCGGACATGCATGGCATTCCCGCCCCAGTTGCCGGCAGAAAGTAAGGGCACCGTAATTTTGGACAGGTCGGTTGCGGTATGATTGCGGAACCATTCGTCGTCCATCTCATGGACAACCAGGTCGTTGAAATGATCCGCGCGGTTCTGGGCCAGCTCCAGATCGGTAAGCGTCTCATCGCCTGAAACATTCATTCCGGACGCTTTGCTCTTGAAGCCGTAGATTCCCCTGCCGTACTGAACGGGGAGCACCTGTTTCTCCATCCAGCTCTTGACGCCTGTCTGCAGGATGCCTCCGTGACGGGTGTTGTCGCGGTAATAATCCGAATTGCCCTCCCACGCGATAAAAGCGGCAAGATGGGGCGGCTGCAGCTCGGCGACATTCCAGCCCGAGCAGATATAATATGAAATCCCGAGAATGCCGACCTTCCCGCTGCACCAGGGCTGTGCCGCGGCCCATTCGATGCATTCGTACATATCCCGGGTTTCCCGCTTTTGATAGCCATCCAGATACCCGGGGCTTCCGCCGGCGCCGCGGGAGTCCACACGGAGGACGGCATATCCGTTCGGTACCCACCTTTCGGGGTCCACCACTTCCCAGGCCTGATGCTTGTTCGTTGATCCAACATTGATTTCAGGAAAGTCCTTCTGTATTTTTTCCCACTGTGTGAAGTAGATGTCCGGGAAAAATAAGTCCTTTGCATAAATGCCATAACTAAGGATAACGGGGTATTTCCCCTCGTCGATAGGGCGGTAGAGATTCGCGCTCAGCGGATTTCCGTCACTTGCGGTGATTGTCAGGTTGAACTCGATCTTCATGTTTTCAGAGATTAGCTTACGATATGCCATTTTGTGCCTCCTTCATAATAAATAGACAAGCTGACTTTTGATCTCTAAGCGACCAAGAGAATCGTCACGCATCCCCCCTCTGTGTTTTGATACAGAGCCATTTCCGATTAGGCAGCACCTCCCTCCAACATTCCGTTTTTGGCATTGCTAAAAACGCGCTTAAGTAAGGATCAAAACTATGTCTGATGCCATGGAATTTTTACTTATGCCCTGGAGAACTGCGTATTAACGCCACGAAGGGTTGACAATCAAGCTCACGCAGTGGTGAATGATAAAAAACAGGAGAGTTTACCGGATTCAGGCGCACTTATCCTACGGCGACGCGGGATGTTTTAGCCCGTCGCTAAATGCACATCAGTAAATTGACCTCTACCTGGCAACGCGCCAGCCGGCTCTCATCGTTTAAAATGGCCGAATGTCAGAGTAATTCCAGGACTATCCGGGTGAATAATTATATTGTTTCTCTCATGGAAATTATTATTGTGTCAGCTGTCTTAATACGATTACATATTATCATCATGTTTCGTTACTGTCAATAAGTATTTCATAAATTTTTCATCGTCACAATTGCAACAGATTGCTTTGTTTCATAATTTTCATTTAACAATTAATATGTTTTTAATAATAATCCAGTCATTTTAGCATAATAGCTTAATATTTGGCTTTTTAAACGAATATATTAGCAATATCAGCATTACACTCTTCAAAACCCGATAATCATTTTTGAAACATTTCATATATGCTATAACAACATCTTAATAAATTTGCATTCAGAGACAAAATAATTTAATGTATGTTGAAAAATACCCAATTTGAATCAAACTCGGAAAAGCGGTATTGCAATATGCCATTTGGAAATAGAGCGATATCCGAACCCACTCTCGTTTGGCCCGGCCGGCAGATAAAAAATGGACAGAGTAATAAATCCTGTTGCTATTTCGCAAAAACCAGCATAATATATATGCATACTAAATTATTTTTTTAGTTCATATAAAGGAGTCGCACTCTTTGAAAAAGATAAACTCAATCGGATACGGAGATAAAATCTTGGCCGCGGCAGCAGTATTTCTGATAGCTATGCCCCTTTGCCTGTATATAGCCGGGGCCATGCTTTCATTCCCCGCTTCGGCGATGGTATGAATGCCAATCCTGCGGAAACAGGCATTTATTCGCCGGCGACGGTATTTGCAAAGTCTGTGGGATACGCTTCCACTTCTGAAGGGGGACATTAAATGGTAACGGCTGATTTTAACGGCAGACTGGCGCCGGTTTCGGAAACCTTGCTGATTCCACTGTTCGTGAGGGCCAAAGAACTCTCCGGGAACGCACCTGTCATCTCGGATTCAAAAGCGGCGGAAATTATGAGCCGGCTGGACGTCGGTACGAAAGCGTTTGACGGCGGGGAAATCACAGCGCACGGTATCCTTGCCCGAACGAGGGTAATTGACGACCGGATTACCAGGGTGCTGGCAGAGAAGCCCGGTTTGACCGTTATCAATCTGGGCGCCGGGCTGGATACCAGGCTTTCCAGAATAGACAACGGCATATTGAAGTGGTATGATCTGGACTTGCCGGAGGTCATACTGCTCCGCAGAGAATTCTTTTCAGAAAACGAACGCGCGCGCTTCATTGCGAAATCAGTGCTGGACGCTTCATGGATACGGGAAATCGGAGAAATTGATGCAAAAAATACGGTTATACTGGCCGAAGGCCTGCTGATGTACTTTTCAGAGGCAGATGTGGAGCGGATATTCAATCTGCTGTCCACTCATTATAAAGGCGCTCATATGTATTTTGACGTGGTCCACAGCTATTTTACTGGCAAAAAAATAAGCAGTACGTTCCTGTGGGGCCTGGACAAAGCGCAGGATATCGAAAAAATGAATCCGGGCATCCGGCTTCTGGCTTCCTGGAGCACCGGCGATCTATATAAAAACCGGCAGCCCCTGTTTTTAAGAATGATGAATTTCCTGCCTTCAACACGGAATAGAAGCCAGATCCTTCATATTCAATTTACATAGGAGGTAAAACCATGCCGCGGTTCAGTGAAAATGAAAAGGAAATAATCAAGCGGAAATTGACGACTGAGGGAGAAAAGCTATTTACTTCCCACGGGTTGAAAAAGGTGACCATTGACGACCTGATCGGCGCAGCAGGCATAGCAAAAGCCTCATTCTATACCTTTTATCAAAGCAAGGAATATCTGTACATGGATATCGTGCAGAGCCTCCAGCAAAAGGTATTTTCCGAGGTGGAGGCGTTTCTCGGCAGTACGGCCGATATGCCCGGCAGGGAACGCGTTAAGCAGGTATTCGGGCTGATGTATCAAAGCATGCTGCGTTTCCCAATACTTACGCAAATCGACCCGCAGACAGTTGAGCTTCTTGCCCGAAGGGTTTCACAGGAACGCATGGCCGACTTTCACAGAAGCAGTCTGGATGCGGCGCAGTCTCTGGCAGACCACGGCGTACGGTTTGCATGTGATACGGCTGTGGCTTCCGGAGCATTCCGCTCACTCTATCTTTGCTGGATACAGCTTCAGGAAGAGGATGCAGCTATAAAAAAGGCCGTTATGGATATTCTCCTGAACGGCGTAATCGACCGGATCGTGCCTGAATAAACCTGTTTGGGTACCATG
>JAEZJL010000089.1 GCA_023415815.1 Bacillota bacterium
ACTCCGATGCTTTTAACGCTTTTTATATCGATGTTTTCATCCGCCAGCACCTGCTTTATGAGCTGTGATATCTCCGTGAAAATGTCCTCATAACAGCAGTCCATCGTAGGCATTGTTTCTTTCCGCAGCAGCTTGCCGTATTTGTCCACGACGCCCACGACTATATTCCTGACCCCAAGCTCAAGGCCTATAACATATTTCATTGCTTTTTTCCCCCATTAACCGACCATTCTAAATAAATAATGAAATAACAATACTGTCTATATTAAGGCCATAAATCCTGAGTTGTCAAGCTTCAAAATACAAATTCCGTCATTTTTTCTCTGTTTTTTCGAAATTATTTATTTCCAGTAAATCCAGTATGAATATAAAAATGGGAATGCCTATGATCAAGCCCCATATTCCCATGAGCTGCTCCGATATAATCAGCACGAGAAACGTAAAAAATACTGGCAGATGCGTCTTGATCGACATGAGCTTCGGATTCAGCAGATAGGCTTCCAGAGCATGTATCACCAATATCATTACAATCACATACAGGACCTGCGTAACGCCGCCCATCCTGAAGGCAATAATCGACAGCGGCACTAGGGAAATCGCCACTCCGGCGACAGGTATAAGGCTCAGAAGGAATATCATCAGGCCCAGTCCGAGCAGCTGGCGGAAGCCGAGTATCCAGAGGCCGATGATGGACAAAACACTGTTGCACAGCGCAATCAATATCTGAGCCTGTATGACCTTTCCGAAGGAATTCAGCAGCCTGTTGCCGAAGTACTGGAGTTCATTGAAAAAGCCTGCAATTTTACTGTCCTTCATTGAAGAAACAAAGCGTACCACCCTGTCCTTCTCAAGGATAAAGAAAAGGCTTAATATCAGCGAAAGCAGTATGTTAAGCCCGAGCTCGCCGACGTTTCCGACGAGCTTGAGCAAATAGCTCGATTTGTTTTCCAGGTATGTCCCGATGTCTATCCCCTGCAGCAAGCCGGTGAGATAATCGAGGATGGGATCGTTGTATACCTTGCCCTTCAGATTCGCAAGCATTTCAATAATATCATTCAGAATGCTAACGATCTGGTGTATGGCGAGCGGAATATACCTGTATATCCCAAGGATAATCAAGCCGATGAGTATGATATACATAAAAAGCGTAACAATGACCTTGCTGATTTTAACGATGAATATGCGTTCGATGATCCTGTGCAGAAACTTCTGAGCGCTGTACAAAAGATAGGTGAACAGGAATGTCAGCAAAAAAAGGTTCATCATGCCTCTCATGAGGTAAAGAAAGAGACATACCAGGGCAAGCGTGAGTATCCTTTTTACAATCGGTTTTCGTAGAATTTCGGCCAAATATTCCATAAACAGGTTTCTCCTGCTTTCTTGTAAAATTGTTATATATACAGCTTACGGCAGACTGTGCATATAGTCTGTTTCACTATATCAGAACTTAAGTCCGTTTACAATGCTTTTAAACGCATTGCCGCGCTCTTCAAAATTCTTGAACATATCAAAGCTGGCGCTTGCGGGCGAAAGCAATACGACATCTCCCGCCGAGGCGTACCCAAAGGCCTTTGCCACCGCCTCCTCCAGCGCTGCGCAGTTCGTTACCGGGATATCCGCGCCCTTTCCCGTCCTCGCGATCTCATCCCGGAACGCCTTCTCTATCAGCGGAGCAGTCTGACCGAGCAGGACGAGGGCCTTTACCCGGTCGGCAATGGTTTCGCCCATGTCGTTGTATGGAATGTGCTTGTCGTAGCCTCCTGCGATAAGTATGACCTTTTGCTTGAAGGCCCTTATGCTTGCGATGGTACGGGTAGGACTGCTGCCTATGGAGTCGTTGTAGAAGCTCACTCCCCCGATCTCTCTTATAAACTCGTTCCTGTGTTCGACCCCTCTGAAGGACGATGCAGTCCTCTCCACGGCTCCCGGCTTGACAAAGCCGATAACTGCGGCGACCGCCGCAAGATAGTTTTCAATGTTGTGCTCTCCCGGAAGAAGTATGCTTTCCACGCTTGTAACAGGAAGCCTTGCGCCGTCCGCCCTGTATACCAGCATTCCGTCCTCGACGGTCATACCCTCCGCAAGCTGCCGTGTCCTGCTGAAATATACCACCTTTCCTGCCGCTTCCGCGCCAAAGCTCCTTGCAATTTCATTGTCATAGTTTAACACCAAGGTGTCTTGGGGATGCTGGAATCTGAAGATATTCTTTTTGGCGTCTATGTATTCCTCCATCGAACGGTGCACGTCCAGATGATTTGGGGACATATTGGTGACTACCGCGGTATGGAGCCTGTTTTTCATGGTATGGAGCTGAAAGCTGCTGAGCTCCAATACGACCATATCGGTCTCCCTGATTTCATCGAGCCGGTCCAGCAGCGGCATGCCTATATTGCCTCCGAGCCAGCAATTGTAGCCCTCCTCCGTAAGCATTTTATAGATCAGGGTGGTGGTGGTGGTCTTGCCGTCGCTGCCAGTTACTGCTATTATCTTTGCCGGACAAAGCTCGCAGAAGACTTCCATCTCGGATGTTATGACGGCTCCTCTTTCCTTCTCCGCTACCAGCTCGGGAATGTCAAACCTGACGAGAGGTGTCTTGAAAATCACATCAAAGCCTTTCAGCCTCCCGAGGTAGTCCTTTCCCAGGCTGAATTCCACATCAAGCCCTTCGAGGGCCTCCAGCGCCTTTCCCAGCTCATCCGGGCCGGACCTGTCGAAGGCGGTTATGCAGGTGCCTGCCGCTGCAAGGTATTTGATCAGCGGCGTATTGCTTATCCCTATTCCCAGGACGGCAACCTTTTTTTGTGATATATCCTTTTTAAACTGCTCCAGCCTTGTATTCACTCTTATAAATCCTCCATACCAATGCTTTTTTTATTTAGAATCATACAAATTACCACTTGCAATTATACATCATTTCTAGTACAATAGGAATGCGTTTGATGAGCGGGAATGGCGGAATTGGCAGACGCGCTAGATTCAGGTTCTAGAGCTCGCAAGGGTGTGCAGGTTCAAGTCCTGTTTCCCGCACCATATTTTCTAGATTTAGAGAGAATTACAATTATTGTAATCTCTCTTTTTCTATCTTTTATTAACATATTACTAACATTGGTGTCATTATTAACATTTTCGTCATTTTCTAACCCTTTAAACATACCATTGATTTTACTTCAGCATTCTTTTTTATTTCTATATCAACATGAATTCCTTAAAACCCTTTATATATATGGCTATAAGGCGTTTAGAATCTTGATTAAAAAGTGCTTTATACTTATTTTGCTATCATGAAACATATGTTATACTGTTTATACGTAAGGCAAGCAATATTGGATTTTAGTGGAGGTATGGGAATGGAAGAATTATTGAAAGAAGTTTTAAATAAGCTTAACAAACTGGATGGAATTGAAAATCAATTAGCAACATTAACTGAAAAGCAGGAAGAAACAAATCAAAGATTAACCAAGATGGAAATATCAATTGAAAATAATACAAATATAAAAGTTCAAGCATTGTTTGAGGATAGGGACATAGTGCATAGTAAGCTGGATAAGTTAATTGATACAGTTGCAGAGGTAAAAGAGGATATAACTTCCAATAGCTTAAAAATCCAAATTGTAGATAATAAAGTCAGAGCTATCAAATAAGATAGTTAACAGTCGAATTATTGTGAAATTTTCTTCTTAAATCAACCGTATGAACAGCAGGTCAAAGCCTCTGGCAGCTTCCGCAGTAATAAATGCTTCCGCCCAGATAGTTTTCCTTTATGATTGTCTGTCCGCAGACAGCGCAGGGCTTTCCAGCAGTATTTTTGCTAAACTTCGTCACATAGCCTCCCGGGCAGCCGAAAAAATCCTTTTCGGTATCCCTTCCGCCTTTGAAGGTCATTTCCGCGAGAGTTGCTTTTAATGTGTCGTACAGAAAATCCCTTTCATCCCCGGAAAGTGAAGCGATCTTCCTTTTAGGATGGATCCTCGTATTGAAAAAAATGTCCTGAAGTACGCCGTTGCCCAGGCCCGGCACTCTCTGCTCGGTGGCAAGGAACGCCTTTGCGGTCATTTTTTCCACGCCCGGCGACGAAAGCATAGCTTCCCAATACGCCTTATCGAATTTTTCGGAAAGGGGCGACGGCTTTTCTTTTGCGATGGCGTAATACGGGTTGTCGAATTCTCCCTCCCTGAAGCACCAGAGACCGCCGTACATCTGTACGCTGCCGCTCATTGCCGACTCATCCTCGAATTCCACCAGGAGCTGGTGCTTTTGAGGCCTCTGCTCGCCCGCCCCGTGATATCTGAGGTTTACGCCCTCTCCAAGGAGCATGACCGCGTCGCCGGCGCGTATCTCCACCATGCTTCCGAAGGCCGAGGCTTTACCGGGTACCTTGCCTGAGAGCAGCTCGTGGTATTTCTGCGGGTCCTTGTAAAACCAGGCGAATTTATGGGGGGTTGACGCAGCCGTCACGTTCGTAATCCTTTTACCGCATACGGTTTTATTTATCTGTCCTCCGATATTAATAGCCTCGGGCAGCTCGATCATTTAAACTCCTCCTTATCAGCGGGTATATACTCTGCATATAAAATCCTGAGCCTTTAACTGCTTTTGTCCGATTCCGGTTCCTTACCGACAAGCTTTGCCCTTTTTATTATGTCGCGTCCGAAACGTATCCTTATATCGTCCATTGCCTTTTCGAGCTTTTCCTCCCTCCTGCCGGCGTCCGGAACGGCTTCGTCCATATCGAAAATGGAAATCTGCTCGGGGAAATCCTCATGTATGTTTGCCAGACTGATTCCCAGCAGCCTGACGGGTCTTTTGAGGTCCCAGTTGTCCGCCAGCAGGCTGATACCGGTATTGTAGATATCCTTTGTCAGATAGGTCGGGACTACGGACTTCTGGCGTGTTACGGCCTGGAAGTCCCCGTACTTTATGACGATGGAAACCGTTTTGCCTTTAAAGGCATATCTTCTCGCTTCCATGCCGACTTCTTCGGATAGTCTCATAAGCACGGATTTTGCGTATTCCAGATCCGTCGTATCCCTGGGAAGCGTCGTTGAACGGCTTATGGACTTGCTGTCGTAATGCGGGTGCTCGGTTACGGGTGAAGGGTCTATGCCGTTGGCAAGCCGGTGAAGCTCCTCTCCGTATTTTCCAAACACCTTTGTAAGTATGCTTTTATCAAAGACGGCAAGCTCGCCGATTGTGAATACGGAAAGGCTTGCGAGCTTTTTTTCGGTCTGTTTTCCTATGCCGTACATCTCTCTTACCTTAAGCGGCCATAATTTTTTTTTTTATGTCGTCCTGCCATATCTCCGTGATGCCAAGAGGCTTTTTCATTTCCGAGGCCATCTTGGCCAGAAATTTATTATCCGAAATGCCTATGGAGCACCACAAATCAAGCTCCCGGCGTATATCCGCCATGATCCTTCCGGCCGTCTCGGCCGGCTCGCCGAAAAGTCCCTGGCACCCCGTCATGTCAAGCCAGGCTTCGTCGATGCTGTTCTGCTGGACGATAGGAGTATAGCGGGATAGAATCTCCATGACCTCCCTGGACTTTATTTCGTAGAACTCATGGTCCGGAGGCACGAGCAGAATATTCGGGTAAAGCTTTTTTGCCTCATGTACGAGCATGGTCGTCCTGATTCCGTATTTGCGCGCGTCATAATTGGCTGCAAGAATTATACCCATCCTGTTTTTCGGGTCTCCCGCCACAGCGGCGGGTTTTCCCTTCAGCCCCTGATTTCTGGACATCTCGCAGCTTATGAAGAATGCATT
>JAEZJL010000104.1 GCA_023415815.1 Bacillota bacterium
GCGTCCTGGATTTTCCCCGCCGCCTCTTCCGGTGACAGATCGCTTGCAAACAGCTCCTGCACGATCGGATTTACTCCGGATGACTCGAAGCCGAACGGATAGAAATACTGATACCAGAATTCAGGGCTTTTCTTGGACCAGGCGATGATCTGCTTATCCACCTCCGTGTTCAGCCACTCGTCCTTAAAGCGTTTATCCGGAGTAACCGCGCCCGCCTCCTGGTACATCAGCTTCATCATATCTTCCGTATGAAGGAATTTTAAGAACCTGGCCGCTTCCTCCTTATTCTTTGAGAAAGAGGTTATAGCCAATACCTGGCTGGGTATACCCACGCTGCTTGCCATTTTTCCCTTCCCAAAGGAAGGCGTGGTCATAATGCCGATCACATCGGTCCCCTGTTTTCTCTCCAGCTGCGCCAGATAAGGCTCCGCGTTTATTGTCATTGCCGCATCGCCGGAATCAAACAGCTGCTGGCCCTGGTATAAATCAAGCGACATGATGTCACTGTTGAAATAACCCTTGTCCTTCATTTCCTTGAGCCTGGCAAGCCATTCATAGTTCTCCGGGTCGGCATAGCTTTTGTTTGCGGAGCCCTTTATCAGCTCTATCAGGTCCTGCTTGGCATTCATGTTTTGCTGTCCCAGCAGGCTGATAATCCAGCCGCCGAAATATCCGTCCTTAAGCCCCATTCCTATAGGCGTGATGCCTGCCTTTTTAAGCGCTTCGCAGGCGCTCATAAATTCGTCCCAGGTACGCGGAGGGTTGGCCGCATCAAGGCCTGCCTTGGCAAATAGCTGCTTGTTGTACCCCCATACGCTTCCATACTGATAAAACGGCATGCACCACTGCTTTCCGTCCCAGTATGTTTCCGATCTCTGGGCGAGAGGCAGATTGTCGATATCCTCTTTGCTCCAATAGTCGCTCAGCGGAGCCACATTTCCCATCCATACGTCCTCAAGGGCCTGCGTCCCGCCCCAGAAATACTGGATGTCCGGACCCTGCTTTGCTTTAGCTGCCGAACGGAAAGCCGAATATAACGTGTCGCTCTCCTGAAGCACCGCATCGATTTTGATGTTGGGATTCTCCGCCGTATACGCCGCGACGGCCTTATCCACAAAGCTTTTCATGCCTGGAGCTTCCTGTTCTCCCCAATACCATATTTTCAAGGTGGTCTGAGCATTTTTACCCGTATTTCCTCCACAGGCGGTAAAACTGACGGCGGTCATGAGTACCAGCAGTAAAGCTAATAATTTACGCATCATTGAAGCTCTCCTTTTCATTATTTTTGCCCTGAATTTCTCTATGTAAATACCCGTGGCAATTAAAGGAACAAATCCCTGAAAGGCCTCCCTTCACGTATCCAGAATTTAAGCAGCTGCAAAAATTATATAACGTGTTGTCATAACCATTATATAATGGTTATATCCATTGTGCAATATTTAAATTAGGGTTTAATCTGCCGAATAGGAGCCCGAATTAAATTAAAGCTCTGTTTTTAACCCATTTGCTGCGTGTTTGATATGTTTCAAGAGATGCGCGGATCACGTACATGTGCTTCATAGGTAATACGACACCCGCCCCTGCATATAAATATATAAGTGAATTATGCATAATCATAGGATGATGCATTTGCTTTTTAGGAGAGCTTTGCTTTGAAGTATAAAGCTGCTGCTTTGTTTTTTTGCATCCTGACGGTATTGTCGGTCCTTCAGTGTATATCGGATTACAGGTATGAAGCGGATATGGAACGGCTTACGGCAGCCGATGTGAAAAAGCCCGTTTATATTATATATATTGATATTCAGGACAAAACCCTATACCTCCTGGAAAACGGCAAGTGCATCAAGCAATATACCATCGCCTCAGGCAAGTCCGGTCTGCCTTCCCCGCTCGGCAGCTGGAGGGTCGTCGAAAAGGGTGATTGGGGAGAGGGCTTCGGCGGGAGCTGGCTGGGGCTTGACGTACCCTGGGGAATTTACGGGATACACGGAACGCTTGCCGACGATTCCATCGGCTCAGCCGCAAGCCACGGCTGTATAAGGATGTTCAGCGAGGATGCGGCGGAGCTCTACAGGATCGTACCGCTGGGCACTGAGGTGGCGATCGTCAACGGACTCTTCGGACCGTTCGGCAGGGGCTTCGACGAGATCAATCCCGGAGACACTGGCGCGGATGTGATGGCCATCCAGTACAGGCTCAAGCAGCTCGGCTTTTACGACGGCAAATTCGACGGGATCTACGAGGACGACCTCAAGAACGCCGTGCACCGCTTCCAGCGCTCCGTGAAGCTGCCCGCCGACAACACCATCGACGAAAAGACCTGGCGCGCCATGGGCTTCAGGGAGTTTGAGTGATTGGATATGCTGTCGATAGTTACATTTCAGCGTCTTTTTATAGATGATTTATCAATAATTTTATAGTTTTATTATGCATTTTATATTTTGTTTCTATGCTTCAAGGAAAACGGAAGCAGTGAAATTAGGTATAGCTAACTATTCAGACACAGCAACCCAAAATACTCAAATGTTACAGATATTACAGGAGCAAGGGAAATCAACACCGGCGGACCAGAAAGCCAAAAATAAAATTTGATACGCACGGCTTCCAGTTGAAGAAAGAATGATACTTTTTATTAATCTACATCTCTTTAGTTAAGAGTTGTTTACTGATAATATTATGATGTACAAATGAACTGGCGCCAGGAAAAAACCATTTGATTCGAATTATTCCGCGTTTTGTATCTGCTGCATTGAAACTCTATTCATAAGGAGGAATACAAAAAATGGGAAAAAGATCGACGATAAGACTGACAAGCTGTATAGTCGCACTGGTAATGTTTATCGCCCTGCTGGCGTCGGGCTGTGCCGGCAATTCCGAGACTGCCGGGCAATCTGCCGCAACTGCAGGCGGGGGGACCGCGGCCCCGGCGGCAAGCCCGGAGGCGCCTTCTGATGCAAAGGATGCGGTATTGACGGTATGGCTGCCAAAGACGTTTTCCGCCAATGCAGACGCCATGCTCAAAGAGAGGGTGCTTGCTTTTAAAAAGCAGAATCCGGCCGTGCAGGAAATAAAAGTCGAGGAAATGGCGGCCACGGATGCGTATGCCAAGTGGAATGCGGCTATTGAAGCCAAGCAGACTCCGGACATAACCTTTCTGCATTTGAGCGCATATGCGCCCTTTGTGGATATGGGCGTTTTACTCCCGCTCGACGATGTAATAAGCGATCTGGAAAAAGAGAACGGACCTTTTGTCAAGAATTATATATCCTCCCTTAATATAAACGGCTCCAACTACTGCATACCGCTTTACGGCCAGACCGGCATGCTGATCTACCGAAAGGATTTGCTTAAAAAGGCCGGTTTTGAAAACGCGCCGGCAACCTGGGAGGAGCTCAGAAAGGTTTCAAAGGCTGTCACCGACGCCAAGAACAGCGTTTACGGCTGGGGACTCGGCTACGGGACGGCGGACGACGGCGAGGACATGCAGCGTAATATCCTGCTTTCCTTTGGCGGCGGACTCTGGACCGCGGATGGAAAGCCAAATGCGAATACGCCTGAAAATCTTGAAGCGATAAAATTTATGGTCGATATGTACAAGGCGGATAAATCCATGCCTCCGTCGGTCCTGGAGTGGGATCCGTCCGGAAACAACAAGTCTTATCTGGCGGGCGAGAGCGCCATGGTCATGAATCCGCTGACGCTGTATAAATCATTGCAGACGCCCGAGCAGAAGGAGCTGTTCGACAATACCGGTGTTGCGGCGACTCCTGCCGGAAAGTCAGGGACAAATCCGCTTGCATCCTATATATCCCTCGCTGTTTTCAAGGAAAGCAAGTATCCGGATTTAAGCAAGGAATTGCTCAAATGGGTGTTCAACCTTGAATGGTACAACACTTACGAGAAGGAAAACTACCCGGTTACGGCTCCGGCTTACGAGCAGACCGTGAAAAGCGACATATGGCAGCAGCCGGTAGGAAAGCTTGTCTGCGATATGGCTGCTTCCTCCAAACCGTACGGGTATCCCAGCAATGATCCGAAGGTTATCGTCGCCGATTCGAAGGCATATACCGAGCTTTTGGTCAGCAAGACCCTGCAGAAGGTCATACTGCAGAATATGGAGCCGGGACAGGCCCTGGCGGAGCTTCAGACCCGCCTGGCCGAGATACTTGACGGCAAATAACCTGCTCCGGCAAAGCTGATGCGGCTTGTTGAGGCGGGGACGCCGGACTCGGGAAAACAGTGATAATAAAAAGCATTCCGAAAAGGCCATGGTATTTATATTGCAAAAATATTAAATCCGCCATGGCCTTTGGAATGCAAATGTATGCGTAAAACTTATACTATCGTGTGGGGGCGGACAAATGACATGAGCGAGAGCATTAATAAAAAATGGAACACCTTCTTTCCTTACCTGCTGCTATTACCCGCTTTCTTGTTTCTTTTGACTATACTTTTCGCGCCGTTTATCTGGGGAATCGGGTTGAGCTTCACAGACAAGCAGATAGGAAAGAGCTTTAATTTTGCGGGACTCTCAAATTACATAAGCTTGCTTCAGGACCAGGTTTTCCTTTTAAGCATTAAAAACACCTTTGTTTACACAATAATTTCAGTGGCCTTCAAGGTCCTGTTCGGAGTAATCATGGCCCTGGTGCTGAATACCGGGATAAGGTTCCGGAGCATCTCCAGGGGGCTTCTGCTGATTCCGTGGGCGGTGCCTACCGTGGTTTCGATATTTACCTGGAAATGGATGTTTTCAGATGTCGGGGGAGTTTTAAACACGATCCTCCTGAATACCGGCCTTGCTTCAAATAAAATAACATGGCTGTCAACTCCTGCAATGGCGATGCTCTCCGTGATCCTCGTAAATGTCTGGAGGGGCATGCCTTTTATCGGGATTTCCGTGCTGGCGGGCCTTCAGACCATCCCCAGGGACCTCTACGAGGCCGGCACGGTAGACGGCGCAAATTCACTCCAAAAGTTGTTTTATATTACGCTGCCGTCCATCAAATATGTGATATTGCTTTCCACG
The DNA here is from genome assembly GCA_023415815.1 of Bacillota bacterium. GTDB lineage: Bacteria > Bacillota > Clostridia > Acetivibrionales > DTU013 > JAEZJL01. Next base: position 5,030 of record JAEZJL010000104.1, read on the forward strand.
CTTGTCACGACCATATGGACCTTCAACGACTTTGAAATCATCTGGCTGCTGACGAAGGGCGGGCCGATAAACACCACCCAGTTGATTTCAACCTACAGCTATATGACCGGGATTTTAAACATGAATCTGGGCAAGGCCATTGCTGCATCGGCTTTGTTTATGCCTGTGATGCTTATCC